>JACPHL010000176.1 GCA_016188625.1 Candidatus Rokuibacteriota bacterium
GTCCCGCCCGCCAGGCCGGTGGTCTCCACGTCCAGGAAGACGAGCCGTTCGGCGTCGGGGAGCGCCGGCGTCCCGCGGGACGCCGGGAGCGGCAGGCGCGAGCGGGCGCAGAGGATCCCCCCGCCGGCGGCCTCTGGCCGGCGGAGGCGCCGCCGGAGCAGCTCGAGCTCGTCCATCCGCGGGCTCAGGCCGGGCGCCGAGGCGGGACCCGGGCCGGAGAGGGCTCGCCGGGACCGCTCACGGGACGAGGAGCCGCCGAAGGACGGCGCGGGCGACCGGCTTGGCCTGGCGCCCCACCTCGTTGACGGGGCCGACGCAGGAGGGGCAGCCCGCCTGGCAGGGGCAGGTCTCGAGGACCTCGAAGGCGCGCTCGAGAAGGGGACGGAGCAGCGCGAAGAGCCGCTCGGTCAGGCCGATCCCGCCCGGGTGGTTGTCGTAGAGGTAGAGGGTCGGCTCGAAGACGGACGCCTCGAGGAGCCGGGCCCGGCTGGCCTCGCGGGTGAGGACCCGCCGCTCCGGGGGCGGGGCGGCCTCGCCGAGCCAGCTTCCGAGATCCCGCGGGTCGCACATGACGAAGAGCGGGGCGAGGTGGTGGAGGAGGTGGGTGAGACCGCGCAGGCCGTCCACCAGCTCCTCGCGGCGGGGCGAGAGCGTGGCCAGGAGCGCGGGGTCGAGGGTCAGCCAGAGCCCCGCCGTCTGCATCTCCTGCTGGGGGAGCTCGACCACCCCCGAGCCGACGTTCTCCATGGTCTCGAACCTGATCTTCTTGAACCCGACCACCTGCTCGGCGACCAGGAGCTCGCCCTGCTCGGCCCGCAGCGCGGGGCCGGCCGCGCTCCCGAAGCGGTCGAGCACCCAGACCCCCTTGGCGGTGATGGCGTCGGTGAAGTAATCGACGCTGACCCGCTTGACGTAGGCGACCTTCTCCTCGTCCTCCCGGAAGCGGAGCTCCTGGACCTCGAACTGCTCCCCCTCCACCAGGTAGATGGCCTTAGGGTGGACCATGGCGAAGGCGCTCCGCCAGTCCACCTCGGCGATCACCTGCCGTCGCTTCCGGCCCGGCACCTCCCGGGACGCGGTGTCGAGGACGACCACGTTGTCGCTCCCGACCGCGCGGAGGGAGAGGTGGTCGGCGGGATAGATCTCGCTGGTCCAGTGCCAGCGCCCGCCGGCCCGGTGGAGGAGGCCGGCCTCGGCGAGGAGGGCGAGGTAGGACGAGACGTCCCGGTCCCCGAAGGCCTCGCCTTCGGCGAAGGGGAGCTCGAAGGCGGCGCACTTGAGATGGCTCACCAGGATGTGGGGGTTGTCGGGGTTGATCAGGCCGTGCTCGGGCGAGGCGCCGAAGAAGTACTCGGGGTGGGTCACCATGAACTGGTCGAGGGGCGCTGAGGAGGCGACCAGGATCGCCGCCGCCACCCCGCTCCGGCGGCCGGCCCGTCCGGCCTGCTGCCAGGTCGAGGCGATGGTCCCCGGGTAGCCGGCCAGGACCGCCAGGTCGAGGTGGCCGATGTCCACCCCGAGCTCGAGGGCGTTGGTCGCCACCACGCCCAGGACCTCCCCCGCGCGGAGCCCCCGCTCCACCTCGCGCCGGCGCCCGGGGAGGTAGCCGCCCCGGTAGCCCCGGATCAGGTCGCGCGCCGCGGGGCTCGCCTCGATCACCGGCTTGAGGGCGGAGAGGAGCACCTCCTGCGCGAGCCGGCTCTGGGCGAAGACGATGGCGGGGACCCCGGCCCGGAGGAAGGGGAGGGTGATCCGCGCGGCCTCCTTGAGGTAGGGGCGGCGGATGCCCAGCTCGGGGCTGACCACGGGGGGGTTGTAGAAGAGCAGGAGCTTCTCCCCCGCGGGCGCGCCGCTCTCGGCCAGCTCCTCCACGGGCGCCCCGATCAGCCGCTCGGCCAGCTCCCGGGGGTTGGCGATGGTCGCCGAGGCCGAGATGACCTGCGGGGCCGAGCCGTAGTGGCGACAGATCCGGCCGAGGCGGCGGAGGACGTTGGCCAGGTGGCTCCCGAAGACCCCGCGGTAGGCGTGAAGCTCGTCGATGACCACGTAGCGGAGGTTCTGGAACAGGGCGAGCCACTTGGTGTGGTGGGGGAGGATCCCCGAGTGGAGCATGTCGGGGTTGGTGAGGACGAGATTGGCCCGGGCCCGGATCGCGCGCCGCGCGTCCTGGGGGGTGTCGCCGTCGTAGGTGAACATGCGGAGCTCCGGGAGGGCGCGGGCGAGGGCCTGGAGCTCGTCGAGCTGGTCCTGGGCGAGCGCCTTGGTGGGGAAGAGGTAGAGGGCGCGGGCATCGGGATCGGCGAGGAGGGCCTCGAGCACCGGCAGGTTGTAGCAGAGGCTCTTCCCCGAGGCCGCGGGGGTGACGACGACCAGGTGGCCGCCCTTGGCGACGACCTCGAGGGCGCGGGCCTGGTGGGTGTAGAGCGCCTCGACCCCCCGCGACGCCAGCGCGGCGGCCAGACGGGGGTCGAGGGTGTCAGGGAAGGGGACGAGCCGGGCGGGGCGCGGGGGATCGCGACGGAGGGCGGTGACCGCGGGGCCGGCCTCCGAGACCAGCCGGTCGATCAGCGCCTCGAGCGCCACGCCTCCTCCAGGCTCATCGCCCCCATCTTAGGGAGAAGCCGAAGGCGTTGTCAATTTCTAACCGTCCGTGCGGTAATAGCGGCATGGGCGCGGGCGGTCTCGGCGGCGCGCTCCGGCGGTGGGGCCCTCCCGTGGCGTGGATGGGGGTCATCGCCCTCTTCTCGGAGCCGCAGTGGGACGCGGCGACGACCCGCGCGCTCCTCCGGCCCGTCTTCGAGACCCTCTTCCCCTGGGCGGCCCCGGCGACCCTCGAGGGGCTGCACGTCGCGCTCCGGAAGCTCGGGCACTTGGTCGAGTACGCGGTCCTGGCCCTCCTCTGGGTCCGGGCCCTCGAGCCGGGCCGAGCAGCGGGGCAGGCCCGACGGCTCGCCTTCCTCCTCGCCCTGGCCTACGCCACGGTTGATGAGCTCCACCAGGGCTGGACCGGGGCGCGCACCGCCAGCGCCTGGGATGTGGCCCTGGACGCCGCCGGCGCCGGCCTCGCCCTCGGGAGCCTCGCGGGCGGCGAGCGGGCCGCGCGCCGGCTCCGCCAGACCGCCCGGGTCGTCGCGACGCTGACCGCCCTCGGCGCACTCCTCGGGGTGGCGCTGGACTGGAGCCTCGGCCTGCCGGCCCTTGATCTCCTCATCGCCGCCCTCCTGGCCGGGGCGGGCGCAGCGCTCCTCGGCCCCGCCCGAGCGCGGCCCCGGGACCCGGGCTGAGCGCGGGAGGCGTCGGCTCCGAGCGGAACGTTAAGCGGAGCGGCGCGGGTCCCCGTCGTGAGCGAGCCGGGTGGGGAAGCCGGAGGACGGGCTGAGGACAAACGAGGAGGGGCCCCGCCCGGCGAGCCACTGACGGGTGCGCCGCGGAGCGTGTGGAGCGAGGGGTCGGCGCCTCCCGCTCGGATCCCCCCCGGGCCGCAGGCCAGCGAGTGTATACTGGGCCCAGGCCCCACGAAGTCAGGCGCCGGGAAGGGGGTGGCGGCGGTGGAGGAGACAGGGGAACAGAAGGTCGGAGAGGTGGTGGGGTACTACGCCAGGATCGGCGTGGCCGCGGTCCGGCTGAGCGAGGGCTCCCTCCGCGTGGGCGACACCATCCGGATCCGCGGGCACACCACCGACTTCACCCAGCCGGTGGAGTCCATGGAGATGGACCACAAGCCGATCCAGGAAGCCGGGCGGGGGACCGAGATCGCCATCAAGGTCCAGGAGCGCGCCCGGCAGAAGGACGAGGTCTTCCGCGTCGTCCCCTGAGCCGGCTCCGGGCTCAGCGCCGCTCGAGGCGGGCGACGGCCTCGATGTGCGGGGTGTGCGGGAACATGTCGAGGGGCTGCACCACCTCGAGCCGGTACCCGCCCCGCACGAGCCCGCCCAGGTCGCGCGCCAGGGTGGAGGGGTTGCACGAAACGTAGACGATCCGGCGCGGGGCCAGGGTGAGCGTGGCCTTGAGGGCCTTGGGGTGGAACCCCGCCCGCGGCGGGTCGGCCACGACCACCTCGGCGCGCACCCCCTTCCGGATCAGCTCGGGGAGCACGTGGCGCACCTCGCCCGGCAGGAAGGTGCAGTTGGCGATCCCGTTGGCCCGGGCGTTCCGCACCGCGTCCTCGATGGGGGCCGCCATCACCTCGATCCCGTACACGGCGCGGCAGCGGCGCGCGAGCAGGAGGCTGATGGCGCCCGTCCCCGAGTAGAGGTCCAGCACCGTCTCGGTCCCGGTGAGCGCGGCGTACTCCAGCACCAGCTCGAAGAGCCGCTCGGCCTGGAGCGTGTTGGTCTGGAAGAAGGAGTTGGCCGAGATCGAGAACTCGAGCCCCCCGAGGTGCTCCCGGATCGTCTCCCGGCCCGCTACGGGGTGCTCCTCCACCCCCAGCGCCACCGAGGCCTTCTTGGGGTTCACGTTCAGCACCACCGCCGTCACCTGGGGGAAGCGCGCCTGGAGCCGCTCGGCCAGGGCCCGCGCCTCGGCGAGGCGCGGCGAGGCGGTGACCAGGTTCACCATCACCTCCCCGCTCCGCTTCCCCTCCCGGAGCATGAGGAAGCGGAGAAGGCCCTCCTCGGTCTCGGGGTCGTACACGGGGAGGCCGCGCTCCCGGATGAAGGTGCGGACCTCGCCGAGGACGGCGTTCAGGAGGTCCGACTGGAGCAGGCAGCGCTCGATGTCCAGGATGACGTCGTAGCGCTCGGCCTCGTGCAGCCCCACCACCGTCTGCCCGGCCGCCTCCGCGATGGTGAACTCCATCTTGTTCCGGTAGCCGTAGAGCTCCGGGGCCCCGATGATCGGGGCCAGCGGGACCTCCCCGAGCCCCCCCAGGCGGACCAGGCAGTCCCGGACCTGCTTCTCCTTGAAGGCGAGCTGGGCCTGGTAGTCCACGTGCTGGAGGCGGCAGCCGCCGCAGCGACCGAAGTACGGGCAGGGCGGCTCGACCCGGTGGGGCGAGGACTGCTCGACCGCCTCCACCTGCCCCCGGGCGAAGCGGGGGCGCGCCTGGGTGAGCCGGACCCTGAGCCGGTCGCCCGGGATCCCACCGGGGACGAAGATCACGTAGCCCTCGGCGCGCCCGACCCCCTCGCCGCCGTAGGCAAGATCCTCCACCGTCACCGAGACGCTCTCGCCCGCTCGGTAGCGCGCCATACGGCCCTCACTATACGGCCCGGGTCCGGGCAAGTCAACGCTCGCGCCTTGTTCGGCCCTATCCCGTGTGCTACGATGAGGCCTTGAAGCCCTGGGAGGAGTCGGCGCGGCCCTGATGAACCTTTCGCGGAACCTGCCTTCCCTCTCGCCGGCCTACGCCCGGTACGCCCTCACCGTCCTCTTCGCCGTGAACCTGTTCAACTACATCGACCGGCAGATCGTCTTCGGGGTCTTCCCGCTGATCCAGACCGACCTCGCGCTCTCGGACTCGGCCCTCGGGCTCCTGGGCTCGGCGTTCATGGTCCTCTACATGCTCGCCTCGGTCCCCCTGGGGATGGCGGGAGACCGGTGGGCCCGGAACAAGCTCATCGCCCTGGGCGTCGCGGTCTGGGGGGCGGCCACCTTCCTCTCGGGGCTGGCCCGCTCCTTCGGGCAGCTCTTCGTCACCCGGGCCCTGGTCGGGATCGGGGAGGCCTCCTACGGCCCCACGGCGACCGCCATGGTCTCCGACTACTTCCCCAAGCGCCGCCGGGGGTTCGTCAACGCCCTGTTCACCGCCGCGATCCCCTTGGGCGGGGCCCTGGGGGTGGCGATCGGCGGGAACGTGGGGGACCGGTTCGGCTGGCGCCCGGCCTTCCTGGTGGTGGGGCTCCCGAGCCTCCTCCTCGCCGTCCTGGCCTGGCGCCTCGTCGATCCCCCACGCGGGGCGTCCGAGCCGGCCCCGGCCGCGGGGCCCGACGGGCCCACGGCCCTGGCCGTGCTCCCCGTCGCCGGCTGGGCCCTCTCCCAGCGGATCCAGTGGCTGTTCCGCATCCCCACCTTCGTCCTGGTCTGCGCCGTGGGGATGCTGATCGCCTTCGCCACGGGGGCGTTCACGGCGTGGCTGCCGACCTACCTCTACCGGGTCAAGGGCCTGTCCCTGGCCACCGCGACGAACTGGTACGGGGGGATCCTCTCCCTCGGGGGGTGCCTGGGCGTCCTGGCCGGCGGGGTGATCGGCGATGCCCTCGTGCGGCGCACCCCGGCGGGGCATCTCCTGACCATCGCGTTCGGGTTCCTCGCGAGCGCCCCCCTCGGGCTCCTCTTCCTCCTGCACCGAGCCCCCCAGGTCTACCTCCCGGCCCTGTTCGGGGCGGTCTTCTTCCTGGTCCTCTACATGGGGATCGTCAACGCGACCATCCACAACGTGGTGCACCCCGAGCTCCGGGCCACCGCCATCGCCATCTTCGTCCTCCTCATCCACCTCGGGGGGGACGCCTTCTCGCCGGCCATCGTCGGCCTCATCTCGGACCGCCGCTCGCTGCAGGGCGCCATGCTCCTCCTCCCCGTCCTGGTCTTCTTCGCGGGGGTGATCGCGCTGGCGGCCTCCGGCGTGGTGGCCGCCGACGCGAAGCGGCTGGAGCGGGACCTGGTCCGCCGTCCCGCCATCGGGAGGTGAACGCCGTGGGCGAGCCGACCCGCGTCTCGGTGCTCCTGGCCGGCCTCGGGCCCCCCCTGGCCGAGCGGGTGCGCCACGCCCGCCTGGCGGCGGAGTGGGCGACCCTGGTCGGGCCGGCGGTGGCGCGCCACGCCGCGCCCCTCCACCTCGAGGACGGCTGGCTCCACGTGGCCGTGGACAGCTCCGCCTGGCTCCACGAGCTCTCCCTCAAGGAGGAGGAGCTCCTGGCCGTCCTCCGCCGGGTGGCGGACCTCCGCGGCGTCCGGCTCCGGCTCGCGCCCCTGCCGGCTCATCGCCCCGAGCCCCGCGCCCCAGCACGCCGCCGTCACCTCCTCCCCGAGGAGCAGGCGGCGATCGAGGAGGCCCTCGCCCCGATCCGTGATCCGGCCCTGGCCGCCACGGTTCGGCGCGTGATGACCAAGGACCGCCTGACCAAGCCTTCAGAAGGAGCGCCGCCCGCATGATACCCTCCCGTCGCGCCCACCTGATCCTGATCCCCCTCCTCCTGCTCCTGGGGTGCGCGGCGACGCCCCTCCAGCCGGCGGGACAGGGGGCCTCGGCAGCGACCCCCGCCCGCAAGGCCGACCCCGAGGCGTACCTCCACTACGCCGTGGCCCAGCTCCACGCGCAGGCCGGCCAGACGGCGGAGGCCATCGCGGCGCTCAGGAAGGTGATCGAGCGCGACCCCGACTCCCCCGAGCTCTGGGTCCAGCTCGCCCGGTGGCTCGCCAGGCAGGAGGAGCTGCCCGAGGCCGTGGAGGCCGCCAAGAAGGCCGTGGAGCTCGCCCCGGGGGACCTCCCCGCCCACCTGACGCTGGCCGAGATCTACCACCGGCAGAAGGCGTGGGCGGAGGCGGCGGCGACGCTCGAGCGCGCCATCGCCCTGGCGCCCTCCGCCCCGGACCCCTATCTGACCCTGGCGCGGTACCACGCCGAGCAGAAGGCGTACGACAAGGCCCGGGAGGTGCTGGAACGACTCCTCAAGGTCCAGCCGTCCCACGCCCAGGCCCACTTCCTGCTCGGCCGCCTCGCCATCGAACGGGAGGCCTTTGAGGAGGCGATCCGCGCCCTCCGCCGGGCGGTGGAGCTCGACCCGGACCTGGACGGCGCGTGGAGTACCCTGGCCTTCGTCTTCGAGCACCAGAAGCGGCAGGAGGAGGCCGTCGCCGTCTACCGCGAGGCGATCGAGGCCAACCCCGGCAACCTGGGGCTTCGCGACCGCCTCGGCGAGCTCCTGATCCGGCTGGGGCGGTACGGGGAGGCCATCCGCGAGTACGAGGACCTGGCCGGTCAGATCCCCGGCGACCCGCGGGTCTGGATGAAGCTCGGGGCCATGTACTACGAGCAGAAGGTGTTCGAGCGGGCCATCGACGCCTTCCGGCGGGTGATCACCCTGGACCCGAACAATCTTCGGGCCCGGTTCTATCTCTCCACCGCCTACCTGGATGCGGGGCGGGAGGGCGAGGCCCTCGAGGAGCTCGAGCGCATCCTCCGGGCCGATCCGAAGTCCATCGACGCCCGGCTCCAGCTCGGCTTCCTCCACAGCCGGGCCAAGCGTTACGGGGAGGCGATCCGGGTGCTCACCGAGGCGGTCAACCTGGAGCCCCGCCGCGCGGACCTCCTCCTCTACCTCGGGATGGCGTACTTCCGGGACGACCAGCACGATCGGGCGGTGGCCGCCTACCAGGAGGGGCTCTCCATCGAGCCCAACCACAAGGACCTCCACTTCCAGCTCGGGGTCGTCCACGAGAAGCAGGGGCGCTTCGAGGAGGCCATCAAGGTCTTCGAGACCGTGCTGGCGCTCGACCCCAAGCACGCCGAGTCCTACAACTACATCGGCTACATGTACGCCGAGCGGGGGATCCGCCTGGAGGAGGCCGTCACCCTGATCCAGAAGGCCCTGGAGCTCGAGCCGAACAACGGCTACTACATCGACAGCCTGGGGTGGGCCTACTACCAGCAGGGGCGCTACCAGGAGGCGCTGACCCAGCTGAAGCGGGCGGTGGAGTTGACCCGCGACCGGGAAGACCCGGTCATCTACGATCACCTCGGCGACGCCTACCTCAAGAACCACATGGAGACCGAAGCCCTCGCGGCCTACGAGAAGTCGCTGGCGCTCGATCCCGCCAACGAATCGGTGAAGCGGAAGATCCAGGATCTCCGCACGCGGCGGGAAGGGCGAACGCGTGAGTAGGTGGCCGCTCCTCCTGGCCCTCGGCCTGGCCGCCTGTGCCGCCGTCCCACCGCCGCCCCCACCCCTCCCCCCGCTCGCCGTCCCGGAGGCGAAGGGGCTGCTCCGCGAGTGGGAGGCGGCGTGGGAGCGCTTCCCCGGCCTCCGGGCCGCCGTGGAGCTCTCGCTCTCCCAGAAGGGGACGACCCAGCGGACCGCCGGGGTGCTCCTCCTGGCGCCGGCCGGCCTGCGCTTCGAGGCGCTCTCCCCCTTCGGCCTCCCCCTCCTGATCGTGGCCGCGGATGGGGAGACGGTGACCATCTGGCGCATCGCGGAGCGGCGCGCCGTCATCGCGCCGGCGACCGCGGCGGGGATCCACCGCTGGCTCCAGCTCCCCCTGGCGCCGGCCGATCTGCTCCGGCTCCTGATCGGCCAGGTCCGCCCCCTGCCCGAGGCGGAGTCCGTCCAGACCGCCCTCGACGACGGCGTGCCGCGGGTGGAGCTCGGACGCGGCGCGCTCCGCCAGCGGGTCTGGATGGGGCCCGGCCGGGCGCCCGCGCGGGTCGCGTTCACCGGAGACCGGCACCTTCAGGCGGTCTTCGAGCGGGGCCCGGACGGGGGGCTTCGGGCGGTGCGGCTCGCCGCCCCGGAGGCGGGGGTGGAGGTTCACCTGCGGTACCACACCGTCGAGGTCGGGGCCGTCCCCGCCGAGCTGTTCGCGCTCAGGCTCCCGGCCGAGGTGAAGGTCCAGCGGGTCGATTGACAAGCGGGGAGGTGCGTGGTACGTTCGAGTCCTTCGGGCCCGCGCTCGCTCGTCCTCCGGGCCTCGGCGAAGGTCAACCTGGCCCTGGAGGTGCTGGGGAGACGCCCCGACGGCTACCACGAGATCGCGACCGTCCTTCAGGCCATCGACCTCTCCGACCGGCTCGTCCTGGAGGACGCCGACGGGGGGATCGAGCTCCGGTGCGACACCCCGGCGATCCCCACCGACCGGCAGAACCTGGCCTGGCGGGCCGCCGACCTCCTCCGGCGGGCGGCGGGCGTGGCGCGCGGGGTCCGGATCCGCCTCTGGAAGCGGATCCCGGTGGCGGCCGGGCTCGGCGGGGGGTCGAGCGACGGGGCGGCGGTGCTCTACGGGTGCAATCGGTTGTGGCGGCTGGGATGGGACACGGCGCGGCTCGCGACCCTGGCCACGGAGCTGGGGATGGATGTCCCCTTCTTCCTCCGGGGGGGCCGGGCGCTGGCGACCGGCCGGGGTGAGATCCTCCGTCCCCTCCCGCCCGCGCCCGGTCTCACCCTGGTGATCGTCAACCCGGGGGTCCCCCTCCCCACCCGCGAGCGCCCTCGAGGGCGTGGTCGAACGGCGCTGCCCGGTCCTCGGCGAGCTCAAGGCGGCCCTCGCCAAGGCGGGCGCCCTCGGCTGCGTCATGTCCGGGAGCGGCCCGACCGTGGTCGGGGTCGCGGCGTCGGCGCGGCATGCCCGGGCGATCCGGGAGGCCCTCGGACCCTCGCCCTGGGCGAGTTGGGTGGTGCGGACGCTCCCGGGACGGGCGGTCGGGGCGCTCCGGGTCGCGCCGGAGTGGGCCGCCCTGGCGGACGCCGTGACTTGGGCGTGGCCAAGCGGTAAGGCACGGGACTTTGGATCCCGGATCGGAGGTTCGAATCCTCCCGCCCCAACCACGCCGCGGCCGGGCCCGCGCCCGAGCGAGGATGCACGATGCCCTACGAGCTGAAGCTCTTCACGGGGACCGGATCGGAGGTTCGAATCCTCCCGCCCCAACCACGCCGCGGCCGGGCCCGCGCCCGAGCGAGGATGCACGATGCCCTACGAGCTGAAGCTCTTCACGGGGAACGCCAATCGGCCGCTGGCCCAGGAGATCGCCGACCACCTCGGGCTCGCCCTCGGCGAGGTCGAGGTCGGGCGCTTCTCCGACGGCGAGGTCTTCGTCCAGATCAACGAGAACGTCCGCGGCGCCGACGTCTTCATCGTCCAGCCGACCTCGCCCCCGGTGAACGACAACCTCATGGAGCTCCTGGTCATGATCGACGCCTTCAAGCGGGCGTCGGCCCAGCGGATCACCACCGTCCTCCCCTACTACGGCTACGCCCGGCAGGACCGGAAGGTCCAGCCCCGCGTCCCCATCACGGCCAAGCTGGTGGCGGACCTCCTGACCGCCGCCGGCACCCACCGGCTCCTGGCCCTCGACCTCCACGCCGGCCAGATCCAGGGCTTCTTCAACATCCCGGCCGACCACCTCTTCGCCGCCCCGGTCCTCATCGACTACATCGCCCGCCTGGAGCTCCAGGACCTCGTGCTGGTAGCCCCGGACGCCGGCGGCGTGGAGCGGGCCCGGGCGATCGCCAAGCGCCTCCGGGCGGGCCTGGCGATCATCGACAAGCGCCGGGAGGGGACCAACGTCTCGGTCTTCATGCACCTCATCGGCGACGTCCAGGGCAAGGACGCGGTGATCATCGACGACATCATCGACACCGCCGGCACCCTCATGCAGGCGGTGGAGGCGCTCAAGCGGGAAGGGGCCCGGCGGATGTTCGCCTGCTGCGTCCACCCGGTCCTCTCCGGGCCGGCCCTGGCGCGGCTCGAGGCCTCCCCCCTCGAGGAAGTCGTCGTCACCAACTCCATCCTCCTCCCCAAGGAGAAGCAGCACCCCAAGATCACCGTCCTGTCGGTGGCCGCGCTCCTCGGGGCGGCGATCCGGCGCATCCACGCCGAGGAGTCGGTGAGCACCCTTTTCGTCTAGAGGAGTCCCCCATGGAAATCCGTGAGATGCACGTCGAACGACGACAGGGGATCGGCAAGGGGCAGGCCAAGCGGCTCCGGCGGAGCGGGGTCGTCCCCGCCATCCTCTACGGGGCCCGGACCGAGCCCGTCCCCCTCGCCCTCGCCCCCCGCGAGCTCCAGCGCGTCCTCGGCGCCCACACCGGCGGCGGGGTGCTCGTGAGCCTGCGCTTCCCCGACGAGCAGGGGGAGACGAGGACCGCCATCATCCGGGACCTCCAGTACGACCCGGTGCGGGAGACCCTGCTCCACGTGGACCTGCAGGCCGTCTCCATGGACGAGGAGATCACCGTCGAGGTCTCCATCCACGTGGTGGGCGAGGCCGCCGGGGTCAAGGAGCAGAGCGGGATCCTCGCCCTGATCCAGCGGACGGTGGAGGTCTCCTGCCTCCCCGCCCTCATCCCCGAACGGCTCGACGTGGACGTCAGCCGGCTCCGGATCGGCGACGTCCTCACCGTCGCCGACCTCCGCCTCCCCGAGGGGGTCCGGACCCTCGCCGAGCCCACCCAGGCCCTGGTGACCGTCTCCCCGCCGATGGCCGAGGAGGTGGCGGCGCCCGCGGCCCCGGTCGCAGCCGAGCCGGAGGTGGTCACGGAGCGGAAGCCCGAGGCCGAGGAGGAGGAGTAGGCCGGGCGCCCCCGGGCCGTGGCGCAGCTCGTCGTGGGGCTGGGGAACCCCGGGCCCGACTACCTGGGGAGCCGGCACAACATCGGGCACGACGTCCTCGATGCCCTCGGCCGCGAGTTCCGCGCTCGCTTCCGGGTCCGGGGCCAGGTCGCCCTGGCCCAGAGCGCGTGGGAGGCCTCACGGCTCTTCCTGGCCAAGCCCATCGCCTTCATGAACGAGAGCGGGCCGCCGGTGGCCCGCCTCCTCCGCGACCTCGACCTGACCCCGGCCGACCTCATCGTCGTCCACGACGACATCGACCTCCCGCTGGGGACCGTCAGGATCCGGCACAAGGGGCGCCACGGCGGTCACAACGGGGTCCGCTCCCTCATCGAGGCCCTCGGGACCCAGGAGTTCCGGCGGGTGAAGATCGGCGTGGGGCGCCCGGCCGCGAAGGCCGAGGTCGTCGAGTGGGTCCTGACGACCTTCAGCCCCGAGGAGCGGCAGGCGCTCCCGGAGATCGTGGACCGGGCGGTGGCGGCGGTCCTCGGCCTGGCCCGCGCGCGCCTGGCGGCCGGCTGAGTCCGCGTGAGCTTCACCTGCGGGCTGGTGGGCCTCCCGAACGCCGGGAAGTCCACCATCTTCAACGCCCTGACCGGCGCCGGCGCCGCGGTCGCGCCCTTCCCCTTCTCGACCCTCGCCCCCCAGCGGGGCCGCGCCGCCGTCCCCGATCCGAGGCTGGAGCGGCTGGCCGAGCTACTCCGGCCGGCCAAGGTCACGCCCGCCACCCTGGAGGTTCTGGACCTCGCCGGGCTGGTGGAGGGGGCGCATCGCGGCGAGGGGCTCGGCAACCAGTTCCTCGCCGCCATCCGGGAAGCGGACGCCCTCCTCCACGTCGTCCGCTGCTTCCCGGAGGCCGGCCAGGCCTCGCTCGATCCGGTCCAGAACGCCGCCGTGGTCGCCACCGAGCTCCTCCTGGCCGACCTCGAGCTGGTGGAGCGGCGGCTCGAGCGGCTCGCGCGCCAGGCGCGGATCGACCCCCAGGCCCCCGCCCGGGAGCTCGCCCTCGCGCGCGAGCTCAAGGAGGCCCTGGAGCGGGGCCAGGCGCTCCGGCGGCTCGACCTCCGGGGCGAGGCCCAGACCCTGGTGCGGGGGTGGGGGTACCTGACCGCCAAGCCGTTCCTTTACATCGCCAACGTGCGCCGCGAGGACCCCGACACCCCGGCCGTCCTGGCGCGGCTCGAGGCCGTGGCCCGGGCCGACGGGGCCCCGGTGATCGGCATCGACGGCAAGCTCGAGGGGGAGCTCCTGGAGCTCCCCCCGTCGGAGCAGGCGGAGTTCCGGCGCGCCCTCGGGCTCGAGGAGTCGGCCCTCGCCCGCCTGGTGCGGGCGGGCTACGAGCTCCTGGGGCTCCTGACCTTCTACACCGTGGTGGGGCCCGAGCTCCGGGCCTGGAGCCTCCCCCGCGGCGCGACGGCCCTCGAGGCCGCGGCGAAGATCCACAGCGACATGGCCCGAGGGTTCATCCGGGCCGAGGTGGTCCCCTTCGAGGCCTTCGCCGCGACCCCGTCCTGGGCGACCCTCCGGGAGCGGGGCCTCCTCCGGCTCGAGGGGCGGGACTACCCGGTCCGGGACGGGGACATCCTGACCGTCCGCTTCGCCCCCTAGATCCCTGGGAGGGGGGCGCTGCCCCCCTTCCCAAACCTCCCCCCAGAGGTTGCGCCGGCAAAGCCGGCGCTCGAAGCGGATCGGTCAGAGCGTGGCGCCAGGATCAAGGCGAGTCCGGAGGGGTCTCCCCCGCGCCAGCCACGGAAGGGCGCGCCGCTCCGCTTAACGTTCCGCTCGGGACCGACGCCTCCTCCGGGGGGCCCTCGCTTGCCTCGCTTGCGTCCAGGTGGACAGGGGGTGGGGGTTATGGTATATAGTGAACGTTTAACCACGGGAAGGGCGATCTGGGCGGCTTGAAGGGGGGAACGGTCGTTGACCAAGGTCATCGTGGAGCCCGACGAGTCCTTCGAATCGGCCCTCAAGCGCTTCAAGAAGCAGTGCGAGAAGGCCGGGCTCCTCTCCGAGCTGAAGAAGCGGCAGCACTACGAGAAGCCGAGCGTGCGCCGCAAGCGGAAGGCCCTCGCGGCCCGCAAGAAGGCCAAGCGGCGGGAACGGTACCAGGGCTAGGACTGGGCCGGGCCGTCGCCACCCGGATGGAGGGGGGCCGAGGCGTGGAGGTGGCGAGGGCGGAGGTCCTGGAGTGGGCGGAGGTGACGACCCTCCTCGCCCGCTTCGCCGTCACGGCCGCGGGGCAGGATCGGGCGCGGGCCCTCGCCCCGCGGCGCGAGGCCGAGGCCGTCCGGGACGCCCTCCGCGAGACGCGCGAAGCCCGCTGGGCCCTGGCCGCGGGCGGTGAGCCGCCCTGGGACGGCGTCGCTGACCTCCGGCCGATCGTGACCCAGCTCGCCGTCGAGGGGGCGACGCTCGAGGGGGCCGCCCTCGCGGCGCTCGGGCGGACGATCGAGGCCGGCCACCGGCTCAAGGGGTACGGCGCGCGCCTGGGGCGCGGGGCGCCGGGAGTGGCCGACCGCTGCCACGCCCTCCCGACCCTCCGCCCGCTCCTCGAGGCGCTAAAGACCGCGCTCGACCCCGAGGGCCAGCTCCTGGACGGGGCGAGCCCCCGGCTCCACGGCCTCCGGCGCCGCCTCCAGGCGGTCAGGGGCGACCTCCAGGAGCGCCTCGAGGCCCTCCTCGCCGACCCCGAGATCGTCCCGGCCCTCCAGGAGCGCTACGTCACGGTCCGGAACGGCCGCTATGTCGTGCCGGTCCGGGGGGACGCCCGCCGCCGGATCCACGGGATCGTCCACGACCGGTCGGCCAGCGGCGCCACGCTCTTCATCGAGCCCCAAGGGGTCGTCGAGCTGAACAACCACCTGGTCCACCTCGCCCTCGAGGAGCGGGACGAAGAGGCGCGGCTCCTCCGGGCGCTCACCCGTCGGGCCCGGGCGCACCTCGCCGAGCTTCAGGCCCTCGCCGACGGCCTCGCGGCCCTCGACCTCGCCTTCGCCAAGGCCCGCCTGGCCGAGCGCCTGGACGCGGTCGAGCCCGAGATCGCCGACGCCGGCGGGGTGCGGCTCCTCGCGGCCCGCCACCCGCTGCTCGTCGTCCAGGGCTGGCAGGGGGGCGAGCCCGTCGTGCCGATCGATCTCCGGCTCGGGGACGACACCCGGCTCCTCCTCCTGACCGGCCCCAACGCCGGCGGCAAGACGGTCGCCCTGAAGACCCTCGGCCTCCTGACCCTCATGGCCCAGGCGGGGCTGCACCTGCCCGTGGCCGAGGGGAGCCGGCTCCCCGTCTTCGAGCGGCTCTTCGCCCTCATCGGGGACGAGCAGAGCCTGGCCGAGAACCTCTCGACCTTCTCGTCGTTCGTCCGCCAGGTCCGGGAGATCCTCGAGCGGGTGGACGGCCGCTCCCTGGTCCTCCTCGACGAGCTGGGCGCCGGGACCGACCCGGCCGAAGGGGCGGCCCTTGGCGAGGCGATCCTGGAGGCCCTCCTGGACCGGGGGGCGCTGGTCGCGGCTACGACGCACCTCGAGCCGCTCAAGGTCTTCGCCGCGCTCGAGCCCCGGGCCGCGAACGCCACCGTCGCCTTCGACGCCGAGCGCCTGGCGCCGATCTTCCGGATCGAGTACGGGCACCCGGGCCAGAGCTACGCCCTCACCATCGGGGCCCGGCTCGGGCTCCCGCCAGGCCTGATCGAGCGGGCGCGCGGACGGCTGGCCACGGCGAGCCGGCGGCTCGAGGCCCTGCTCGGCGAGCTCGAGGCGCGGGTCCGCGCCGCCGAGGCCCGGGCGGCCGAGGCGGCCCGCCTCCAGCAGGAGGCCGA
>JACPHL010000002.1 GCA_016188625.1 Candidatus Rokuibacteriota bacterium
GGCAACGGCGGCGCCGGCTTCCAAGACGCTGTCGGGAATGTCCTTGGGCCCGCTGGCGCA
This sequence comes from Candidatus Rokuibacteriota bacterium, assembly GCA_016188625.1. Lineage (GTDB taxonomy): Bacteria > Methylomirabilota > Methylomirabilia > Rokubacteriales > JACPHL01 > JACPHL01. The sequence goes on from JACPHL010000002.1 coordinate 61, forward strand.
CCCCGCCGCATAGATCCCCGCCCTGGTGGTCACGACGAGGCCGGCCTTCCGCTCCACCGCTCGGATGAAGCCGTCCTCGTCCAGCTCGACGCCGAGGACGCGGGCCAGATCGGCGAGGCCGTCCGGCGGGCGGACCGCGGTGGCCAGGACCACCATGTCGTAGGCCTCCTCCCGGAGCCGCCCGGCCTCGGTATCCTCGAAGCGGACCGTGAGCCGGCCGTCCAGGGGCCTGACCGACGCGGGTCGGCCCCGGATGAACTTCGCGCCCTCGGCCCGGGTGCGCTCCAGGAAGCCGTCGAAGCCCTTGCCGTAGGCCCGGAGGTCCATGTAGAGGACCGTCACGTCCTTGACCCCGTGATCCATGAGCTGGAAGGCGTGCTTCACCGAGTACATGCAGCAGAAGCGCGAGCAGTAGCGGTAGAAGCGGCGGTCGCGGGAGCCGACGCACAGGACCAGGAGCACCCGCTCCGGGTGGCGCCGGTCCGAGGGGCGGACGATCTCGCCCCCGGTGGGCCCGGCGGAGGTCAGGAGCCGCTCCAGCTCCAGGGAGGTCAGGATGTCCGGATGGCTCCCGTACCCGTACTCCCTGAGCAGGAAGGGGTCGATCAGGTCGTACCCGACGGCCGCCACGATGGAGCCGACCTCCCGGCTGAGCCGCCGCGCCAGGGGCATTCCGAAGTCGATGCACCGGGGCCCGCAGGCCTGGACGCAGCGCTGGCAGGGGAGATAGTTCGGCGGGTCGTTCAGGCAGTTCCCGAGGTCCACCACATACGGCCCCGGCACCGCCTGGGGGATGGGCGTGTAGACGGCCTTCCGGGAGGCCATGGCCGCGTCGAACTCGTTGGGGAGGAGCACGGGGCAGGCGGGCACGCACTCGCCGCAGCGGGTGCACTCGTCGGTGACGAAGCGGGCCCGCTGGCGGATCCCCACCTGGAAGCGGCCGGCCACCCCTTCCACGGACTCCACCTCGGCCAGCGTGAGGAGCTCGATGTTCGGGTGCTGGCCCACCTCGGACATCTTGGGGGCCTCGATGCAGATGGAGCAGTCCAGGGTGGGGAAGTTCTTGTCCAGCGCCGCCATCTTCCCGCCGATGGACGGGGCGCGCTCCACCAGCACCACCCTGGCACCCGACTCGGCCAGATCCAGCGAGGCCTGGATGCCGGCGATCCCGCCCCCGATCACCAGGACCGCATCGCTCATAAGTCGGAGGGGGCCTGGGCGCCCCCTCCGAGGCCTCCCCCAGGACCGATTGCGCGGGCAAAGCCCGCGCTCGAACCAACGCGGAGTAGTGCGGTAACGCAATGTCCAATGGCACGGAATGCCTCATGCCGCCTCCCGTGCGTGGGGCGCGTAGTCGTAGCCGGTCGCAAATGCCCTGAGGTTGAGCTCCAGGAGGCGCGGGGCGAGCGTGGACCGCAGGGCCGCCTCGACGGCCTCCCGGCGCACCAGCCCGCTCACCGCGGTGAAGAAGCCCAGCATCACCACGTTGGCCACGATCTTCTTCCCGAGCCCTTCGGCCAGCCGCGTGGCCGGGATCGCGTGAAACGCCCCCTCCCCCGGGTCGGGCCTCACGAGGTCCTGGTCGAGGACCAGGAGGCCGCCTTCCACGAGGCCCGGACGGTGGCGTTCGTAGGCCTCCTGGAACATGACGACCAGGCAGTCGGGGCGCGTCACCAGCGGGTAATCCACCGGCGCGTCGGCGATGACCACGTCCGCGTTGGAGGCTCCGCCCCGAGCCTCGGGCCCATAGGACTGGGTGAAGACCGCCTCCTTGCCGTCGTGGAGGGCCGCGGCCTTCCCCAGGAGCAGGCCGATCAGGATGATCCCCTGCCCTCCGTAGCCGGCCAACCGGACTTCCCGGCGCACGGCCTACCCCTCCTGTTCCTTCCGGGCCAGCGGTGCGTGGTCCTCGACCTCGGGGGCGGGCCGACGCATGGCCAGCGGATCGAAGACCGGTCGCTCGATGTCCACGAAGTTGCCCAGGACGATCGGATGGTCCCTCTGCCGGAGGTCGATGTCCAGGGCGGCCAGGGGCGCCCCGTGGTCCACCACGCACCGCTCCCGGTAGAGCATCATCTCCTCCATGGCGTCGCCGATCTCGTTGGGGCGGCCGAAGCCCACGGGGCACGGGGCCAGGACTTCGATGAAGGTCAGCCCCCGCTTCTTCATGGCGCGGAGGATCGCCTGCTTGAGCTGGCGCAGGTGGAGCGAGGTCCACCGGGCCACGAAGACCGCCCCCGTGGCGGCCGCGAGATACGGGAGGCTGAAGGGCTGCTCGTAGTTCCCGTAGGGGGCGGTGGTGGCGCGGGCGCCCATGGGGGTGGTCGGGCCCACCTGACCGCCGGTCATCCCGTAGTTGAAGTTGTTGATGCAGATGACGTTGAGATCCACGTTGCGCCGGGCCGCGTGGATGAAGTGGTTGCCGCCGATGGCGAACAGATCGCCGTCGCCGCTGAAGACCGCGACCTCCAGCTGGGGCCTGACCAGGGCGACGGCCATGGCGAAGGGGATGGCCCGGCCGTGGGTGGTGTGGTAGGAGTCGATGTTCAGATAGCCCGGCACCCGCCCCGAGCAGCCGATCCCGGACACGCAGACGTGGCGGTCGAGCGGGATCCCCGACTCCACCAGGGCCTGGGCGTAGGCGTGCATGGCCGGACCGATCCCGCACCCGGGGCACCAGATATGCGGCAGGCGATCCGCCCTGAAGAGGGGATCGCTCGGGTGCCGCTCTGCCATGAGCGTGGTCATCGCGTCGCCGCCTCCCGGATCGTATCGAGGATCGGCTCGGGAGGAAGCATCGCCCCGCCCGCGTGGTTCACCCCGAGGACCGGGCGATGCGTGAACCGCTCCACCTCGCGGGCGATCTGCCCCATGTTCAGCTCGGGGACGACGACGGCGCCGACCCGCTCGGCGAGCCTTCGCACGCGCTCCCCGGGAAAGGGCCAGAGGGTGATGGGACGGAGGAGCCCGGCCCGGATCCCCTCCTCGCGGGCCACGGCCACGGCGCGGCGGGCGGAGCGCGCCGTGGAGCCGTAGGCGATGACCACCACCCGGGCATCCTCGAGCTGCGACTCCTCGTACTCCTCGATCCGCCAGGCGTGCCGCCTGACCTTCTCCACCAGACGCCGGACGAGCCGATCGTGGGCCTCCGCGTTGGTGGCCGGATAGCCCCGCTCGTCGTGCGTGAGCCCGGTGAAGTGGACCCGGTAGCCTTCCCCGGCATGGGCCATGGGAGGAACCAGGTCGTCGTCGGCCTGGAAGGGGAGGAACCCGTCCCCTCCCGGGGCCGTCCGGGGACGCTTGCGCTCGACCTTCGGGATGGCGTCCGGAGGGGGGATGACCACCCGCTCGGTCATGTGCCCGACCACCTCGTCGGCCAGGACGAACACGGGAATCCGGTACTGGTCCGCGGTGTTGAACGCGCGGACGGTGAGGTCGAAACACTCCTGAGGCGAGGCGGGCGCGTAGGCCACGATCTCGTAGTCGCCGTGGGAACCCCACCGGGCCTGCATGACATCGGCCTGCGCCACCAGGGTCGGAAGGCCGGTGGAGGGGGCGCCTCGCTGGACGTTCACGACCACGCAAGGCACCTCCATCATCGCGGCCAGGCCGACGTTCTCCATCATGAGGGAAAAACCCGGGCCCGAGGTGGCGGTCATGGCCCGCGCCCCCGCCACCGAAGCGCCGACGATGGCGGCCATCGAGGCCAGCTCGTCCTCCATCTGGACGAAGATCCCGCCCACCTCGGGGAGGCGGTGGGCGAGGCGCTCGGCGATCTCCGTGGACGGCGTGATCGGGTAGCCGGCGAAGAAGCGGCAGCCGGCGGCCAGGGCCCCTTCGGCGCAGGCGTGGTCGCCCAGGAGGAAGTGCTGCCCCTCGAGGACCGCCGGCCCATCCTTCACGGCGTGACCCCGGCGCCGGCGACCTCCACCGTGTAGATGGCGTACTCAGGGCAGACCAGGGAGCAGAACTCGCAGTGGACGCAGGCGACGTCCTTGCCGGTGGCGACCACGGGGTAACGGTAACCCCTGACGTTGGTCTCGGTTGAAAGGGTCAGGACGTCCCTGGGGCAGAAATCAATGCAAAAACGGCACTCTTTGCAGCGGGAGGGGATGACATACACCTGCCCCTGCGGCAGGACCGCCGCCTTCCAGTCCAGTGGGACCCGGGTGCTCTGGCCCCGCAGCACGAACGGCGCCCTCGCTGCGCCTTCGGAGCTTTCCCTCCCTCTCGAGTCCAGCGCGGCACACCAGTGCCTGTTTCCATTTGCACCTTTTTTCCCGCGGAGTCCATGAAGCGATCGCCTTAATTTTATGCGCCCGATGGGCTACCGAAAGGCGGAGGGGAGGGCCCTCCGCTCCCCCCCCTTGACCGTCAGGGGAGCGCCGGGTTATCTTCATGACGGTTTCTTCGCGATCACGAGAGCTCTTCCCGGAACCCGACGCAGAGAGAGGGGGTCCCCATGACACCGCGACATCGCATCGTCGCACTCGTCCTGCTCCTCGGCCTCGCCGCCCTGGTAGGGGCCCCGACGCCCATCGAGGCCCAGGCCAAGCGGCTCGTCACCATCGCCTCCGGCTGGGTGGTGGGGGTCTACTACCCGCTGGCCGGGGCGATGTCCCGGATCGTCTACAAGGCCAAGGACCTCAACCTCCGGGCCACGGTCGAGTCCTCGGGGGCCTCGGTGGCCAACGCCAAGCTGATCGGCGGCGGGGAGGCCGAGTTCGCCCTGCTCCAGAACGACATCGCCTACTATGCCCACAACGGGACCGAGATGTTCAAGGACCAGGCGGTGAAGAACATGGGCGGGGTCTTCACCATCTACCCCGAGCTGATCCACGTGGTGGCGACCACGACCTCCGGGATCAGGTCGCCGAAGGACCTCAAGGGGAAGACCGTCGCCATCGGGCCCCTGGGGAGCGGCACCGAGGCCAACGCGGTCCAGATCCTCGAGGCCTACGGCCTCAAACTCGGGGACCTCAGGAAGGCCGAGCGGATCGGCGCGGGCGAGGCCGCCGACGCCCTGAAGGACGGCCGGGTGGACGCGGCCTTCTTCACGGTCGGCCTGGGCGGCGCCGTCATCATCGATACCTTCGTGACCGGCAAGGTCGCGCTGGTGCCGGTGACCGGGACGGAGGCCGAGGCCCTGAAGAAGCGCTACCCCTTCTACACGACCACCCCGGTGCCCGCGAACACCTACAAGGGGCAGGAGCAGGAGGTGAGCACGGTCGCGGTGATGGCGATGATGGTGGCCCGGAGCGATCTCCCCGAGGACCTGGTCTACCGCTTCACAAAGGCCATCTTCGATGACCTGGCCCAGTTCCACGCCGCCCACGCCGCGGCCAAGCACCTGACCCTCAAGACGGCGCTGGACGGGATGCCGATCCCGCTCCACCCCGGGGCCGAGAAGTTCTACAAGGAGAAGGGCGTCAAGTAAAGACCCTGGGAGGGGGGCTCCGCCCCCCTTCCCAACCTCCCCCCCAGAGGTTGCGCCGGCAAAGCCGGCGCTCGAAGTGGACCCTCCATCCGCCAGCCGAGGGTCGAGGGCGCGGAGGCACCTCTGACGTGGGAGGGGGGCTAACGCCCCCAATCGAGTACTCCGCCATGCGCGAGCGGGGAAGTGCCAGCCAGAGCGGGCTGCGGGGTCTGCCCCTTGCGCTCCTCCTGGGGGGCGCCGCCCTCGTCCTGCTCGGGTGGTTCCTCCTCCGGCCGCTCCCGATTCTAACCGTCACCGAGGCCGGGTCAGGGGCGCTCCTCCGCCTCCCGGTTCGCGCGGATGAGACCTTCACCCTGAGCTACATCCACTCGGTCGAGCGGGTGCCGGTCACGGGCACCTTCGCGATCGGCCGGGACGGGAGGCTCGAGGTCCTCGAGACCGCCTTCGGCTCCTTCGGCCCCGGCCTCCCGGAGCCCCGGCCGGGAGAAGACTACGAGCTCCGCGGCGGGATGATCCACTACCGCCCCGGCGGCCAGGCCCTGGAGGTCCTCTCCTTCTTCGTCCACCCCTTCACGGACCACCGGTTGACCGTCGGGGGACGCACCCTGGAGCTCTCCCGCCTCCTCCCGCCGGGGAGCCGGGTCGTCGTCCGGGTCGACCCGGTGCCCGCCTACCGGACGCTGTTCCCCTGAGCCTCGCTTAGCCGGGATTATTTCGTGAACGCCGCCAGCGGACGTCGGACGGGTGGCGCGCCGGGCGGGGCGCCCCACGCGGCGAGCCGGGGGACCCCACACCGGGCGGGGGTGGCGAGCCGAGTGGGGCTGCCCGGCGCGACAGGACCCGTCCGCCTCGCGGGAAGCCGTTCATGAAAGGACCCGTCCGCCTCGCGGGAAGCCGTTCATGAACAATCGCGGTCAGATCCAGGGCACGGCCTGACCCCGGACCCGGTGGCGCTGGAGGCTGTAGACGAGCGCCATCACCCCCAGGCCCGCCATGTCGGTGTAGAGGCCGGGCTTGACCAGGGCCAGGGCGGCCGCGAAGAGGAGGACGCGCTCGGGGAGGCGCGCCTCGGTGATGAGGAAGCCCTGCATCGCGGCCGCCAGCCCATACATCCCCACGGTGGCGGTCACGAAGATCCAGGCCGCCTCCCAGGGCGTGGTCTCGATGAGAAGCATCTGGGGGGCGGTGATGAACATGTACGGCAGCAGGAAGGTGCGCATGTCGAGCTTGAAGGCCTGGATCCCGGCCCTCAGCGGGTCGCAGCGCGCGATCCCCGCCGCGGCGTAAGCCGCCAGCCCGACCGGGGGGGTGTCGTCGGCCAGGATGCCGAAATAGAAGACGAAGAGGTGGGCGGCGATGAGGGGGATCGTGGGCGCCATCAGCGAGATGGCCGGGGCGGTCAGGGTGGCCATGATGATGTAGGTGGCGGTGGTGGGGACCCCCATCCCGAGCACGAGGCTGGCGATCATGGTCAGGAAGAGGGCCGTGAAGAGGTCCGCCTGGGGGAAGAGGACGAGGAGACCCGCGGGGAGCGAGCCGGCCAGCTCGACGACGATGTTGGAGAGGTTGAGGCCGATCCCGGTCAGGGTCACGACCCCCACGATGATCCCCGCCGAGGCGGTGGTCGCCGCGACCCCGGCCATGGTGCGGGCCCCCATGTAGAGCCCGCGCAGCAGCCGGCCCCCGATCGCCCACCCCGAGACCTCCTCGCCCTTCACCCCAGAGAACTCGACTCCCCGGAGGTTCCGGAGGGTGCCGGCCACCACATAGAGGGCCGCGGCGGCGACGATGGCGTAGAAGGCCGCCGTAAGCGGGGTGTACTGGGCCCAGATCAGGGCCCAGAGGAGGACCCCGACGGGGATCAGGTAGTGGATCCCCGAGAGGAAGGTGGCCCAGAAGCGCGGCAGCTCCTCCCGGGGCAGGCCCCGGATCCCGTGCTTCAGGGCCAGGAGGTGGACGGCCCCGAGGAGCGCGAGCTGGTCGATCACCGCGGGGAGGACGGCGGCCTTGACGACCTCGAGGTAGGGGATCCGGAGCCACTCGGCCATCACGAAGGCGGCGGCCCCCATGATGGGGGGCATGAGCTGGCCGTTCCCGGAGGCGGCCGTCTCGATCCCCGCGGCGGTCTCGGGGGCGTAGCCGACGCGCTTCATCAGCGGGATGGTGAAGTTCCCGGTGGTCGCCACGTTGGCGATGGAGGAGCCCGAGATGGTCCCCATGAAGGCCGAGGCCACCACGGCCGCCTTGGCCGGGCCGCCCCGGGTGCCGCCGAAGAGGGAGAAGGCCAGCCGGATCAGGTACTCGCCGATCCCGGTCTGGTCCAGGATCGCCCCGAACAGGACGAAGGCGAAGACGAAGGTCGAGGAGACCCAGAGGGGGATCCCGAAGATCCCCTCGGTGGTGAGGTAGAGGTGATCGACCACGCGGCGGATGGTGTAGCCGCGGTGGGCGATGATCAGGGGGAGGAAGGGGCCGAGGAAGGCGTAGCCGATGAAGCAGGCGGTGATGAGCGGGAGGATCCAACCCACGGTCCGCCGGGTCGCCTCCAGGATGAACAGGATGCAGAGGACCCCCGTGACGATGTCCGTGGTCGTGGGGTCCCCGACCCGCCGGACGAGGGCCGCCTGGAACCAGTAGACGTAGAAGGCGGTCCAGGCCCCGAGGAGGGCCAGGCCGACGTCGTAGGCCGGCAGGCCCTGCCGCCCGATCCGGCGGGCGGCGGGGTAGAAGATGAAGCAGAGGGCCAGGCCGAAGGCGAGGTGGACCGCCCGCTGCTCGACCCCGGGGAGCGTCCCGAAGGCGGCGGTCCAGAGCTGGAAGCCGGACCAGGCCACCGCCACGGCGCCGGTCGCGTAGAGGAGCGGCCCGCTGAACGTGCGGGCCCCGAACTCCGCCTCCCGGACGAGGCGCTCGGCCTCGGCCGCGCCCTCCTCCTCCGGTGCCCCCTCGGCCCTGGCGTCGGAGGGCACTACTCCACCGGAAGAGTCCGCCATGCGGCGTGCGGAGCGAGGGGCGGGGCGCCGCCCGCTTCCCTCACACGTCGATCTGGGCCTTCTGGAGCCTGCCCGAGTAGTCGATGTAGACCGTCTTCCACTCCGTCATGATGTCCAGGACCGTCCACCCCCCCTCGCGGTGGCCGTTGCCCGTCTGGCGCACGCCGCCGAAGGGGAACTGGATCTCCGCCCCGATGGTGGACGCGTTGACGTAGGTGACCCCCGTGGCGATGTCCTGGATGGCCCGGAACGCGCGGTCGATGTCCCGGGTGTAGATCGCCGAGGAGAGGCCGTAGTTGGTGTTGTTGCAGATCTCGACGGCCTCCTCCAGGCTCCGCGCCCGGAGGACCGAGACCGAGGGGCCGAAGATCTCCTCCCGGGCGATCCGCATCCCCGGGTCCACCTCGCCGAAGATCGTGGGCCTGTAGAAGAACCCCCGCCGGAGCTCCCCCTCGGTGGCGATCTCGCCGCCGAGGAGCACCCGGGCGCCCTCCTTCCGGCCGATCTCGGTGTACTCGTGGATCCGCCGGAGCTGGGTCTCGTTGATGACCGGCCCCACGTCGGTCGTCTCCTCGAGCCCCGAGCCGAGGCGCAGCCCCTTGGCCCGGTCCACGAAGGCCTGGGTGAACCCCTTCAGCACCGCGTCGTGGACGATCACCCGGCTCGCCGCGGTGCAGCGCTGTCCCGAGGTCCCGAACCCTCCCCAGATCGCCCCCTCCACGGCCAGGTCGAGGGCGGCGTCGTCCATGACCAGGATGGCGTTCTTGCCCCCCATCTCCAGCGAGACCTTCTTGTACGTCTCCGCCGAGACCCTAGCGATCTCGCGCCCCGTCTCGCTGGAGCCCGTGAAGGAGACCAGATTCACGCCGGGGTGCCGGACGAGGGCGGCCCCGGCCTCCTCGCCGTAGCCGTGGACGAGGTTGACGACCCCGGGCGGGAGGCCGGCCTCGATCAGGATCTCGACGAAGGCATGGGCCATCAGCGGGGTGTCCTCGGCCGGCTTGAAGACGACGGTGTTGCCGCAGACGATCGCGGGGAGGAGCTTCCAGGTGGGGATGGCCAGCGGGAAGTTCCACGGGGTGATCGCCGCCACGACCCCGACCGGGACCCGCATGGCGACCCCGAACTTCGAGGGGAGCTCGCAGGGGACGTGGTGGCCGAAGAGCCGCCGCCCCTCGCCGGCCATGTAGTAGGCGGTGTCGATCCCCTCCTGGACGTCGCCCCGGGCCTCCTTGAGGACCTTCCCCATCTCCCGGACCATGAGGCGGGCCAGCTCCTCCTTCCGCTTGAGGAGCAGCTCGCCCGCCCGGAAGACGATCTCGGCCCGCCGGGGCGCCGGGTAGAGCCGCCAGCTCTTGAAGGCCTCCCGGGCGGCCTCGACCGCCCGATCCACGTCCGCCGCGTCCGACCGCGGGAAGCGCCCGAGGAGATCTTCCTTGTTGGCTGGGTTGAGGTCCTCGAAGGTCCGGCCCGAGGCCGCCTCCACCCATTCGCCGCCGATGTAGTTCCGATACGTGGTCGTCATCGCGTCCCTCCCCAAAAGCCTATTCGGACAGGTTCTTCCGACTTTCGAGTGGGTGGAGGCCCCGCCGGGGGTTCCCGGCGAGCGAATTCCGGGCGAGCCGTGTGGCCGTGCGCAGCGCAGGGCGGGGCGGAGCGCGCCGGCCCGAAAGCACGGACCCAGAGGGTCGGGTCTTGGCCCGCCCCCTTGGCCCGGGGGTGACAGCGAGCGGAGCGAGCGCCAGAGGGGCGGAGCCCCTATG
>JACPHL010000178.1 GCA_016188625.1 Candidatus Rokuibacteriota bacterium
GCCCCCCTCCGAGTCTAGACGAGCTGGCGAAGGCGCTCCATCGTCTGGAGGTAGGTCTCCGGCGCCAGCCCCTCGGGCGAGAACGCGGGGTCGAAGAAGACCTCGCTCACCCCCAGGGCCCTGACCGCCTCGACATCCTCCCTGATCTGCTCGAGAGAGCCGCCGAAGATTCCCCGCTTCCCGCCCAGGGGCTCGGGCGTCACGTGGACGTTGGCCCGGACGATGACCTCGAGCGTCACCGGGTCACGGCCGGCCGCCCTGGCCGCCTCCCGGAGCTGGGGGATCATCTGAGACATCGCATCGAGGGGGAGCCCGACGGGAGTCCAGCCGTGCGCCAGCGCCGCTGCGCGCCGGAGGCCGGCGGGGGTGTAGGCGGCGAGGTAGATCGGCGGGTGGGGCTTCTGGACCGGCTTGGCGCCGATGATGGAGCGGGGCACCTGGTAGTAGGCGCCGCGGAATTCGACGGGATCGGTCGTCCAGATCGCCTTGAGCACCTGGAGGAACTCGTCGGCCCGCCGCCCGCGCTCGGCCATGGAGGCCCCGACCGCGTCGAACTCATCCTTGGCCCAGCCGAGCCCGAGCCCCACGCGCAGGCGCCCGCCCGAGAGGATGTCCAGCGTGGTGAGCCGTCGGGCGAGCATCAGGGGGTGGTAGTACGGGAGGACCAGGACGTTCGTCCCGAGCCCGATCCGGCCCGTCTGCGCCGCGGCGTAGGTCAACGTCTCGAGGGGGTCCAGAGCCACCTTGAAGGCCTCCGGCCAGGCGCCATCCGCGCTCCCCACGTAAGGGGTCTGGGGCTTGACGGGGAAGAGGAGCCGTTCCGTGACCCAGAGGGTGTCGTAGCCGAGCGCCTCGGCCCGCCGGGCGGCCTCCGCGATGAGCCGGGGGCCCGCCGCGGGCCCGAGGTTGGGAAGGGTAAACCCTACGCGCATCCAGTGCCTCCTTGTCTCGCTGACCCGATCAGGCCGCGACCGTCTGTTCAGCGCAACCCACCCCCGGGCGGGTCCCCGGACCCTCCGGGGAGATCCGGGGGAGCCGTTCGGTTACTTGGGGTGCGGGACGAGCTTCGGCGGATGCTCCATGAAGGTATAGGGCCCCTTCGGGCACTTCACGTCGGGGTTCGTGGACTTGAAGAGCCCCGCCGGGTTTTTCTTGAAGAGCCAGACGTGGAGATCGTAGTGGTGGAGCTCGGCCGGCAGCAGCGGCTCGTGCCCCTCCATCGGTCCGTCGAAGGGCTGGCCGAAGATCGTAGGCCGCTCCTTGATTCCGGTCGCGAGCGGGATGAACCACTCCGCGCCGACGAGGACGAGCTTGTCGCCGACCGGCTCGTAGAGGAGGACCGACGGCTTCATGGGGTCCGGGACCGGCCCCATGAGCTTCAAGTTGAGGAAGTGGATCCCCATGCCGCCCGCGGGGTACTCGACGCACCCCAGGGTCGAGAAGTAGCCGTCGCGAACCGCCACGACGGGATCTTTGTACTTTTCCAGGGCGGCGCGGACCTTCTCCAGCTCGGGCGGCAGGACCGGCCCCTCGGCCCGGGCCGTCGGGACGGCGAAGACGGCCAGGACCAGCCCGGTCAGGAGGACGATCGAGCCGAGCTTGCTCAGGAGAGAGCGGGCAGCGGTGCACATGGCGCAGCCTCCCGTTGGGCCGCCCGGAGACCGGCCAGGCGGGCTAGCAGACCAGCTCCAGCGCGAGCCGTGGAACCCGAACGGGTACGATTGTACACCGGTCCGGCGCCGGGCGGGAACCACCATCTCGCCCCCCGGGGGCCCTCGCCGGCTCGTCTGGCCGCCTCGGCGTGACCTCCGACATAGTGGCACACTCCACACCGGAGTTCGAGCGATCTCGCCGGACGGTCGGCAGGCCCCCCTCGCTTCCGGCCCGGTTCGGCTCGTGGGCGAGTTGATTTGGCGACCCGTGGCGGGTACACTGTCCAGGATTGCAGAGTTTGACGGGCTCGGCCCGGATCTGGAGGGGATAGGGATGAAGGTGATCCGCGAGACGCTCACCCTGGTGACCGAGCAGAGCACGGAGTTCCTCGACATCACGAGGAGGGTCTCGGGCGGGGAGCTCTCCCTCGGCCGCTTCCAGAGCATCATCTGCGCGGAGCTGGACGGGCCCTGCGAACGCTCCCTCGACATCCAGCTGATCGGGGTCTAACCCGAGCGGTCCCGGGATGATGAAGGTCGAGCGCATCGGTCCGTTCAAGTGGATGATCCCCCAGGACGCCAAGCCAGGGATGCGCGTCCCGGGGATCGTCTACGCCAGCGATGAGCTGATGGCGGCCATCCGCCGGGACGCCTCGCTGGAGCAGGTCGCCAACGCCGCGACCCTGCCGGGGATCGTGAAGGCCTCCCTGGCCATGCCCGACATCCACCAGGGCTATGGCCTCCCGGTCGGCGGGGTGGTCGCTACCGACGTCGCCGAGGGGGTGATCAGCCCGGGCGGGGTGGGGTACGACATCAACTGCGGGGTCCGCCTCCTCCGGACCAACCTGACCCGCGCCGAGGCTCTCCCGCGGTTGACGGACCTCGTCGAGGCCCTCTACGCCGCCGTCCCCGCCGGGGTAGGCTCGAAAGGCCGGATCAGGGTGGACCCGACCCGACCGGGGGGGCCGGCGGTCAAGGGGGCCCGTTGGGCCGTGGAGCAGGGGTACGGGGAGGCGGAGGACCTCGCCAGGATCGAGTCCCACGGCGCCCTGTCCGGGGCCGACCTCGAGGCGGTCTCCCAGAAGGCGTCCGAGCGGGGACGCGGTCAGCTCGGGACCCTCGGCTCGGGGAACCACTTCCTGGAGGTCCAGCTGGTCGAGGAGATCCACGACCCGGCCGCGGCCGGGGCCCTGGGGCTCTTCCCCGAGCAGGTCACGGTGATGATCCACACCGGCTCCCGCGGGTTCGGGCACCAGATCTGCACCGACTACCTCCAGGTCATGGAGCGGGCGATGCGGCGGTACGGGATCCAGCTCCCCGACCGGCAGCTCGCCTGCGCGCCGCTCGCCTCCCCCGAGGCCCGACAGTACCTGGGCGCGATGCGGGCGGCGGCCAACTTCGCCTTCGCCAACCGCCAGTGCCTGTCCCATTGGAGCCGCGAGGTCTTCCTGCGGGTCTTCGGCGTCTCACCCCGCGACCTGGCCATGGGCCTCGTCTACGACGTGGCGCACAACATCGCCAAGGAGGAGGAGCACCAGGTCAACGGAGGGCGGCGGCGGGTCGTCGTCCACCGAAAAGGGGCCACCCGGGCCTTCCCGCCGGGCCACCCCGAGCTCCCCGAGGTCTATCGCGCCATCGGCCAGCCGGTGATCATCCCCGGTGACATGGGGCGCTACTCGTACGTCCTGGTCGGGACCGAGGGCGCCATGGCCGAGACCTTCGGGAGCACCTGCCACGGGGCCGGGCGCGTGCTCTCCCGCCACGCGGCGGTGAGGGCGGCCCGGGGGCGATCGATCCGGCAGGAGCTCGAGGCCAAGGGGATCATCGCGCGGGCCACCGGGCGCGGGGCGCTCGAGGAGGAGATGCCCGAGGCCTACAAGGACGTCCGGGGCGTGGTCGAGGTGGTCGAGCAAGCCGGGCTCTCGCGGATCGTGGCGAGGCTCCGGCCGATCGGGGTGATCAAGGGGTGACGAGGAGGCTGCCGACGGCCCGACGGCCGGGCGCCCTTGACCGGCCATACCCCGTCTGTTACACTCCCGGACCAGGATTTCGGTTCGCCGCGCACGGAGGCGCATCGCGTGGAGCAGACACCGCCAGGACGCTTCCTCCTCTACACCTTCTTCCGGGCGACCCCGGGCTACCTCCTCCTCGGGAAGGAGGAGAAGGGGCGGGCCGTCGCCGAGTACCTCGCGAAGGTCGAGGAGCTCCGGGGCGGGGTGGCCCTCAGGACGTACTCGACCCTGGGCCTCCGGCGGGATGCGGACTTCCTGCTCTGGGTCATCGCCCGGGAGCTGCCCGCGGCGCAGATCCTGCTCGGTGGGCTGAGGCGGACGGCCCTGGCTCCCCACCTGGAGAACTCCTACGCCTTCCTGGCGGTCACCCGCGAGTCCACGTACGCCCATGGCCACCAGGAGGAGGTCAAGGCCGAGCCCGAGCCCGGCCAGGGGGAGTACCTCTTCGTCTACCCCTTCGTGAAGACCCGCAAGTGGTACCTCCTCCCCAAGGAGGAGCGGCAGCGGATGATGAGCGAGCACATCCGGACCGGCCATCAGTTCCCGGGGATCCGGATCAACACCGGCTACTCCTTCGGGTTGGACGACCAGGACTTCGTGGTCTCCTTCGAGGGGAACGACCCCAAGGAGTTCGTCACCCTGGTCATGCGGCTCCGGGAGTCGGCTGCCAGCCGCTACACGCTTCGGGACACCCCCATCTTCACCTGCGTCCGGCGACCGCTCGAGGAGATCCTCTGGTCCCTCGGCTAGCTGCGGGGGCACCCGGACGCTGAGGAGGGACGGGATGGGCAAGCTTGCGAAGGTGGCCGAGATCGCAGACCTCGCCCCCGGGCAGGGCAGGGTGGTGGAGGTCGAGGGGAAGGCCATCGCGCTCTTCAACGTCGATGGGGCGTTCTACGCCATCGACAACACCTGCCTCCACCGGGGCGGACCGCTGGGCGAGGGGGAGCTGGATGGCGCGGTCGTGACCTGCCCCTGGCACGGGTGGTGCTACGATGTGACCACCGGGGCGAACACCGCCAAC
>JACPHL010000180.1 GCA_016188625.1 Candidatus Rokuibacteriota bacterium
CAGCGCAGGGCGGGGTGGAGCGCGCCGGCCCGAAACCGCTGACCTCCGGTCGGGACCTGAACGTACCCCCCCTCAGGGGGCTGGGGGGTCGCGCGGAGCCCCGCCCGAGCCAGCTACGGCCACCTAGGCGAGCCCGTTGAGCGAGCGGGAACCCCCGGCGGAAGGCCTCACCCACACGATTCCCTGGAGTGCCAAAAAAGAAGGGGAGGAGCCCTGGGCCCCTCCCTTCACGGTATCAGGACGGATCAGGCCTTGCTGAGGGCCTGGACGATCTCGCGACAGAAGGCGGGAAGGTCGTCGGGCTTGCGCGAGGTGATGAGGGTTCCGTCCACCACCACCTCCGCGTCCACCCAGCTCGCCCCGGCGTGGACCATGTCGTCCTTGATGGAGTGGAAGCCGGTCGCCCGCTTCCCCCGGAGGACGTCGGCCGAGGCCAGCATCCACCCGGCGTGGCAGATGGCGGCCACCACCTTCCCCTGCTGGTGAGCCTCCCGCACCAGCTTCACCATGGCCGGGTGCCGGCGCATGATGTCCGGGGCGTAGCCACCCGGGATGATGACCGCGTCGAACTCGACCGCGCTCGCCTGCTCGGCCTGGACGTCCACGCTCACCGGGTAGCCGTGCTTGGAGGCGTAGCTCTTGGCCCCGCCGGCGCCGACCACCCGGACCTCGGCCCCCTCCTCCCGGAGCCGGTAGTAGGGGACCAAGAGCTCCATCTCCTGGTAGAGGTTCTCGGCTAGGATCGCGACCCGCTTCCCCGCGCAGCGCATCAGACTCCTCCGGTCAACTCTTCTTGGAGGTCTTCGAGTAGAAGGTCGCCATCAAGGGCTGGAGGCCCGACCCGCCGCACTCCGGGCAGCGGGCGCTCCCGGCCTCGCGCTCCTTGATGGTCATGGTCAGGGCGACCTCCTTCTGACACTTCTCGCAGAAGAACTCGTAGAGAGGCATGGCCGTCTCCTCCCTTCGATCCTCAGACAAAAAATACGTCCTCTCCGCTCCCTAGATAGCACGCCCCCTGGGGGGCGTCAAGGGGGGAGCCCGAGACGGCCAGGCGGGTCAACCCAGGAGGGTCACGGCTGCGGTAGGGCCACCACGACGGACTTGGTCTCCATGTACTCCAGGAGCCCCTCCCGGCCCCCCTCCCGGCCGAGGCCCGACTCCTTGAACCCGCCGAACGGGATCTCATGGGTGTACCCCGCGGAATCGTTGACCCCGACCAACCCGTACTCGAGGCCCTCGGCCACGCGGGTGATCCGGCCGAGATCCCGCGAGTAGAGGTAGCTGGCCAGGCCGAAGACGGTCGCGTTGGCCCGCTCGATCACCTCGGCCTCGTCGCGGAAGGTCAGGACGGGGGCCACCGGGCCGAAGATCTCCTCCTGGCAGACGGGCATGTCCTCCGCCACGTCGAGGAGGACCGTGGGAGCGTAGAAGTAGCCCCGGGCCAGCGCCCCCTCGGTCAGGGCCGCCCCGCCGGTCGCGAGCCGCGCGCCGCGGCTCAGGGCGTCCTCCACCAGGTCGTGGACCTTCTTGCGGGTCTCCTCGTTGATGAGCGGGCCGACCACCACCCCCGGCTCGAACCCCGGCCCGACCCGGAGGGCGCGGACCCGCTCCACGAAGCGCGGGATGAACTCGGCGGCGATGGAGGCCTGGACGTAGATCCGGTTGGCGCAGATGCACGACTGCCCGCCCACCCGGAGGTACTTGATCCCCACCGCCCCTTCCACCGCGGCGTCCAGGTCGGCGTCGTCGAAGACGATGAAGGGGGCGTTGCCGCCCAGCTCGAAGGCCACCCGCTTGAGCTGGCGGGAGGCCTTCTCCATGAGCGCCTTCCCCACCTCCGTGGAGCCGGTGAAGGCGATCTTGCGGACCTCGGGGCTCGACAGGAGCTCCTCCGCGATGAGCCGGGAGCGACGGGAGGTCACCACGTTGAAGACCCCCGGCGGCAGGCCCGCGGCCTCCGTGGCCTCGGCGATGGCCAGCGCCGTGAGCGGGGTCGCGGAGGCGGGCTTCAGGACCACCGTGCAGCCCGCGGCCAGGGCCGGGGCGATCTTCCGGGTCACCATCGTGGCGGGGAAGTTCCACGGGGTGATCGCCCCCACGACGCCGAGGGGCTGGTGGAGGACCCAGAGGCGCTTTCCGGGGAAGGGCGAGGGGACCAGGTCCCCGTAGGCCCGCCGGGCCTCCTCCCCGAACCAGCCGAAGTAGCCGAGGGCGAAGGCGATCTCCTTCTTCGCCTCCTCGAACGGCTTGCCGTTCTCCAGGACGATCCGACGCGCGATCTCCTCCTGCCGCTCCTCGAGGGCGGCCTGGATCCGGTGGAGGATCCTCCCCCGCTCCTTGGGCGAGGTGGCCGCCCAGGGCTTGAAGGCCGTCCGGGCCGCCTCGATCGCGGCCCTGGTGTCGGGGGCGCCGGCGTCGGCGACCTCGGCCACGGGCTCTCCGGTCGCGGGATCGACGACGTCGAAGCGCTGCCCCTCGCTCGCCTCGGTCCAGCGGCCGCCGATGTACATGCGCTGGAACTCCATGTGCGGATCCTCCTGCCTAGGGTCCTTGGGATGTCATGCGGCCGTCATCATCCTCCGGTTCCGCCCCTGCTGTCAAGGTTTAGGCTCACAGCCTCACAGCCCCGGGCGGGGGCCTCCAGGCGCTCACTGGGCGGCGGCCGGCGGCAGCGGCGGGGGGAGGCGGAGGGTGCGGGCCTCGCCCTTCCGGACGACGGTCAGGGTGAGGGGCTCGTGGAGGGAAAGCTGGCGGAGCCGGGACCGGAGGGCCTCGAGGGACGCGACCGGGGCCCCCCTGATCTTGACGATCTGATCGCCGACCTGGAGTCCGCCCCGGTCGGCCGCGCTCGCCTCGGCGACGGCGGCGACGACGGGCGGGGGCCGGTCCGAGGATTGCTCGTCCGGCGGCTCCCGGACCGCGAAGCCGAACTCGGCCGCGATCCGCTCGGCCACCATCTCGGCAGGCATCGCCCCGACCCGGGCCTGGAGGTGCCGACGCCCCCCCTCCCGGAAGACGGTGAGGTCGATCTCCCGGCCCGGGGCCGTCCCCCCCACCACCCGCTGGAGGCCGCGCACCTCCACCACCGGGCGCTCCTGGATCTCCACGATCAGGTCGCCGGCCCGGAGCCCGGCCGCCTCCGCGGGCGTCCCCGGGAGGACCTCCACCACGGCCACCCCGTACCCCTCGTCGATGCCGTGCTTGATGACCAGCTCCTCCATCTCGCGCTCGGAGAGATCGCGGATCCGGATCCCCAGCCACCCCCACTCGGCGCCCGCGGCCCCGGCCTGGGCGAGGAGGAGCATCGCGGCCAGGACGACCGTGCGCGCCCCGCCCCTCATCGGAAGATCACCTGCTGGACCGCCCCCGAGGGATCGACCACGACCCGCAGGACGAACGGGTCCCGCTTCCTCAGGCGGTCGCTGAAGCGGAGATCGCGGAACTCGAGGACCCGCCGTCCGTCCTCCTCCAGGAGGGCCACCACCGGGAAGCGGGCGAACCAGAGGTAGGTCCGGACCGGCGGGAGCGCCTCCACCCGGCGGACCAGGTCGGTCTCGGGCCCGCGGGGGAGGCGCTCCAGGCGGAGCGGCGCGCGGGCGAGGACCCGGACCGGCCCGCGGGCGTAGCCGTCGTCGGTGACCACCACCCCGAGCCGCTCGAGCGGCCGGAGCGGCCGCGGCAGGGCGGCCACGGCGCGGGGCTCGAGCCCCGCTGCCCCGGCCTGGGCCCGGAGCGCGGAGACCGCCGCCCCGTGGCTCACCCCCATGAAGGCCAGGTACGCCACCATCCAGGCGCAGCCGAGGCGCGCCGGCAGGACCGCCCGGCGCCACCAAGCCACGACGAGGGCGAGGAGGATCGGCCCGGTGAGCCAGGGGTCCACGATGAAGAGCCAGTCCCAGGCCGGGCGGGCGCGCGAGAAGGGGAGGAAGAGCTGGATCCCGTAGGGGGTGATCAGGTCGAGGAAGAGGTGCCCGAAGCCGAGGCCGAGGATCGCCATCCCCGCCAGGGGTCCCCAGCGCTTCACCGGGCCGAGCGGGCGGACCGCGGCGGCGAGGAGGAGGGCGAGCCCGAGGCCGCCGAGCAGGGAGTGGGTGATCCCCCGATGGGTCTCCAGCGCGAGCACCCCCTGCCCCGTGCTCCACAGGATATCGATGTCCGGCAGGAGCGCGCCCCCCACCAGGGCGGCCGTCGCCTGGTGCCCGTAGCGCTGGCGCAGACCCGCCTCCGCGAGGAGGGCGCCGGTGAGCCCGTGGGTGACCGGATCCATCGGCTAAGCCCGGAGAGGGGCTCCGCCCCCCAACCGAGCACCCCACCGGTCCTCTCGCCCGGCGGGGACCCCCGGGGGAGGCCTCGGCCCCGAGCGGAGCGTTAAGCGGAACGGCGCGGGTCCCCGCCATGAGCGAGCCGGGTGGGGAAGCCGGCTCGCGGGCTCAGAACGAAGGAGGAGGGGCCCCGCCCGGCGAGCCATAGGCGGGTGCGCCGTGGAGCGTGCGGAGCGAGGGCTCGACGCCTCCCGCGGGGCCGTCGGAACGGGGGCGGACGGGCACATCGCTAGTTGTCGCGGTGGCGGAGGTGGTGCGGGGGTTCGGGCCGGGAGACCAGAAGGCTCAGATCGAGGAGGGCCGAGGCCACCAGCTCCAGTCGCGCCGCGACGTCCGCGGTCTCCAGGACCTGCTGCCTGAGGGTCGCATCCGGGAGGGCCGCGGAGGCGATCCGGTCCACCACGGCGGCCGGCGGGGCGCCTTCCAGCCCGCCGAGCCGCGCGGGGTGCGTCTGGCCCAGACCCTCGAGGAGGCGGAGATAGGCCGCCCTCAGGGTGTCGAGGCGCTCGGCCAGGACCTCGGCGCCTCCGGGCGGGTAGCGGTCCTCGAGGAGCTCGGCCCGGACGATCCGGTAGGGGCGGGCCGCGGGGAGCTCCCCGGCGATCCGGACCCGGGCCACCCCGTTGAGCAGGATGTTGGAGCGGCCGTCGGGGAGCGGCTCGTGCTCCACGATCTCGCCGGCCCCGGCCACCTCGTGGACGGGCGGGCGGCCGTGGTAGTCGGCCTCCCAGCCGGGCCGGAGCATCACGACCGCCAGCCGGCGATCGCCGACCAGGCAGTCGGCGACCATCCGGCGGTAGCGCGGCTCGAAGACGTGCAGCGGCAGCAGGGTGCCGGGGAAGAAGACCAGGTCGGGGAGGGGGAAGATCGGGATCTCGATCTCGGCCAAGGGCCCTGGGATCGCGCTGGAGCCGCCCCGCGGCTAGCTGATCACCGGCGCCTGGGGGACCTGAAGGGTCGCCAGACGGGCCGCGACGTTCCGGGCCACCTGCCGGAAGGCCTCGGCCTGGGGGGAGTCGGGCTTCCGGACGAGGATCGGCTCGCCGGCGTCCCCTCCCACCCGGGTCTCCGGGTCCAGCGGGACCTGGCCGAGCAGGGGCACGTCGAACTCGTCGGCCAAGCGCCGGCCCCCGCCCTCGCCGAAGATCTCGGTGCGCTCCCTGCAGTGGGGGCAGGCGAAGTAGCTCATGTTCTCCACCACCCCGAGGAGGGGGACGTTCAGCTTCCGGAACATCGCGAGCCCCTTCCTGACGTCCTGGAGGGAGACCTCCTGGGGGGTGGTCACCATGACCGCGCCCGAGAGCGGGATGGCCTGGGTGAGGGAGAGCTGGGCGTCGCCCGTCCCGGGGGGCATGTCGCAGATGAGGTACTCGATCTCCCCCCACTCCACGTCCTTGAGGAACTGCTGGATGGCCGAGTGGACCATCGGCCCCCGCCAGATCACCGCGTCCCCCTCCTTCACGAAGAAGCCGATGGACATGATCTTCACATCGTAGGCCATCACCGGGATGATCCGGTTCTGGAACATCCCGGGCCGCCCCCTGGCCCCCATCATGAGCGGGATGTTGGGCCCGTAGATGTCGAAGTCCACCAGCCCCACCTGGGCCCCGGTCTCGTGGAGGGCGAGGGAGAGGTTCACCGCCACCGTGGACTTGCCGACGCCGCCCTTGCCGCTGGAGACGGCGACGGTGTGCCGCACCTGGGGGATCGGGGGCTGGGCCGAGGGGTGCTGCGAGGGGTGTGCGTGGACCTGGGCCGGCGCCGCCGTCGCGATCCGGGCGCTGACCTCCGAGACGCCGGGGAGCTGGGCGACTGCCCGGCGCGCCTGGCTGTGCAGGGCGACCTTCGCCGCCGCCGAGTGGGTGGTGAACTCGATCGTGAAGGAGACCTTTCCTCCCTGGACGACCAGGTCCCTGATCAACCCGAGGGAGACGATGTCACGGTGCTGATCGGGATCCTGGACCGTCTGGAGGGCGTCGAGGACGGCCTCCCTGGTCACCGGGCTCGCCATATCGTCTTCACTATACGGGAGCCCCGAGGGGAGGTCAAGCCTACTCGACCTCCACCCGCTGGACCGGGAAGCACTCCTTCCAGGCCTCGTAGCCGAGCATGAACCGGGGGACCCCCGCGGGGAGGACGCAGAGCTCCAGGACCTCCAGGACCTCCTCCTTGGTCGCCCCCTCCCTCGCCGCGACCTTGATGTGCCCCTGGATGTGCTCCTTCCCCGCGCCCAGCACGGTCAGGATCGCGGTGAAGAGCAGCTCCTTGGTCTTCCGGTCCAGGCGGCGCGGGTTCGTGTAGGCGGCCTCGAGGAGCCCGTCCAGGGCCCGCATGAACGGGAGATCCTCGGCGACCAGGACCTGGTGGTAGTCCAGGGCGTACCCCCGCTTGGCGATCATCTCCTTGAGGAAGGCCTTCCGCTCGTCCACGGTCACTCCTCCTTCGGTGGCAGGCTCCACCAGGAGCCGGGTGGCGAGGTCCGGGTCCGCTCCGACGACGGTGTTTCAGCATACCACGCGCCGGGGCCCCGCGGTTCGATCCCGGATCGCCCGGGCCGGCCCGGGCCGGGGGCGGGGACCATTTAAGGGATTGCGCGGCGCCGGGGGACTCTGCTAGAAAAAGGGGAGATGGCCGCATCAGGAGCGGGGACCCGGACGGGAGGGCGCGCATGATCTTCAAGGCGCTGGCCAACGAGGCCTCGGGCTGTCTCGCCTACCTCCTCGGCTGCGGGACCACGGGCGTGGCCGCCCTCATCGATCCCTCCCGGGCCGAGATCGAGGAGTACGCGGCCCTGGCCCAGGCCAAGGGGCTGACCCTCACCCACGTCCTCGACACCCACATCCATGCCGACCACGTCTCGGGGGCCCGCGAGCTGGCGGCCCGGACCGGGGCGGGGCTCCACCTCCACGAGGCGGCCGAGGCCCGCTACGCCTTCATCCCCCTCCGGGACGGCCAGGAGCTGGAGCTGGGGAGGGTGAGGCTGCGCGTGCTCCACACCCCGGGGCACACCCCGGAGAGCATCTGCCTGCTCGTCTCGGACACCACCCGTTCGCCCGATCCGTGGTTCGTCCTCACCGGGGACACCCTCTTCGTCGGGGACGTGGGGCGGCCGGACTTCGGCGGGGAGGGCGCGGCGGCCCGGCTCCACGACAGCCTCTTCGGGCGCCTCCTGGCGCTGGACGACGCCGTGGAGGTCTACCCGGCCCACGGGGCCGGCTCGGTCTGCGGCCGCGCCATGTCCGCCAAGCTCGGCTCGACCATCGGCTTCGAGCGGCGCTTCAACCCGGCGCTGCGGCACCGGGACAAGGAGGCCTTCGTCCGGGCCCTGATGGCCGACCTGCCGCCGCGGCCCGCCAACTTCGAGCAGGTGATCGCCAAGAACAGGGGGGTGCTCATGCTCCAGCGACCGAACCCCAAGGCCCTGGCGCCCAAGGACCTGCCGGCCGTGGTGGACCGGGGGGCGGTCCTCGTGGACATCCGCCACCCGCAGCTCTTCGGGGACGGCCACATCGCCGGGAGCCTGAACGTCTGGATCGACAGCCCCCAGTTCGCCGAGCGGGTCGGGTGGTTCGTCCCCATGGAGCGCTCCCTGGTCCTCGTCGCCGAGACCGAGGTGGACGTCGCCCGGGCCATCGGCGCCCTGATGCGGGTGGGGCTCGACGCGATCGCGGGCTACCTGGTGGGGTCGGCCGGGGTGGAGGAGTCCGGCCTCCCGGTCGCCCGGTTCCCGACCATCGGGGTCGCGGAGCTCCGCCACCGCCTGGCGCAGAACCCCGAGCTCCTGGTGGTGGACGTCCGGGAGCCGTTCGAGTGGGAGGACGGGCACATCCCGGGCGCCCGCCACATCCCCATGGGCCAGATCCCGGCCCGCCACGGCGAGCTCCC
Organism: Candidatus Rokuibacteriota bacterium; assembly: GCA_016188625.1. Taxonomy (GTDB): domain Bacteria; phylum Methylomirabilota; class Methylomirabilia; order Rokubacteriales; family JACPHL01; genus JACPHL01. Next base: position 8,208 of record JACPHL010000180.1, read on the forward strand.
CCGGGATCGCCCCCTCGCCCTCATCTGCCGCGGGGGCCCGCGCTCCGGGACCTCGGCCAGCCTCCTCCTCCGGCAGGGGTTCGGCCGCGTCATGAACGTCTGGGGCGGCATGACCCACTGGGAGCAGGCCGGCTTCCCGGTCGAGTCATCGTGAAGCCATCTGCGTGTGACCCGGGGCGCGGCGTGAGGGATGGAGGCATGCTGAGAAGAGGCCGGCTATGGCGAGGGGGGCGGGCGTGGGCCTGGCTCCTCCTTCTCGGGCTCGTCCTCCCGGCACCCGTCGCCCTTCTCGACTCGTTCGAGGCGCCCCTCGCCCCGGGGATCCCCGACGGCGACGATGATGAGCCGTTCGCCAGCCTGGCCGACCCCGGCTTCAAGCCGCTCGGGCCGATCCCGTCCCCTGCCCTCGATCTGCCCCGGCACGTAGAAAGGGCCGCCCTGCCGGAGCCGGGCCGACCGGCGCCCGCAGTCGCTGCCCTCCCCACCCCCTCCCGCTCGCCGCCGCTCCTCTAGCCCGCCTCCCTCCGGCGCGCGCCGGCTGCGGTCGCTCCTGGCCGCAGCGCGACTCTCCTCACCCCGCCGGAGGAGGCGTCCCCCAACGTGCACGGGCCGGGAATCGTCGCCGGCATCGAGGCCCCTGACCGCCCCCCTGCGGGTGTGCGCTGCTCGGGGGCCGGCACCGGCGGCGCTCCCACACTCATCGGCGAGGCAGAGCCGCCTGTCCCCCGGGCGGAGAGAGGTGTGGATGAACGGGACCCTCCGCGTCCTCCAGGTCTACCCCAAGGCGGATTCGTTCACCGGGGCCGCGATCCAGCTCCGCGAGCTGGCCGAGGGGCTCGCCCGCCGCGGGCACCGGGTCGTCGTGGCGACCCGGCCGAGCCAGGAGTGGGCCGCGTGGGCCCGCGAGGCGGGGATCCCCCACGTCGGGGTCCCCATGCGCCATGCCCTGGACCTCGCCTCGGCCCTCGGCCTCCGCCGCCTGATCCGGGAGCACGCGATCCGGGTCGTCCACGCCCACAAGGGGCTCGGCCGCACCCTCCTCCTCTGGGCCGGGCTCGTCGGCCCGCTCCCGCCCCTCGTCGTCAACCGCGGGGTGAGCTTCCCCCTGAGCCGATGGAGCGCCCTGGCCGATCGCTCCCGGCGGGTCGCGCGGATCGTGGCCGTCTCCGGGTCGATCAAGGCCGGGCTGGTGGCCAGGGGGATCCCGGCCGGGAAGATCGAGGTGATCTACTCCGGGACCGACACCGAGCGGTTCGACCCGGGGCGCGCGGACGGCGCCGGGATCCGGCGGGAGCTCGGCCTCGGCCCCGGCGCCCTCCTGATCGCCCAGATCGGGGTCCGGAGCTGGAAGGGGAACGACGACGCCCTCGCCGCCTTCGCCCAAGTCCGGGCGGCGCGCCCCGAGGCGCATCTGCTGCTCGTCGGCGCCAAGCCCGAGCGGCGCCGGGCCCTGGAGGCGCAGGCCGAACGGCTCGGCCTCGGCGCGGCCGTGACCGTGTGGGGCTATCGGACCGACATCCCCGAGATCCTGGCCGCAGCCGACCTCGCCGTGGACGCCTCCTACGCCGGGCTCGGCCTAACCGGGACGCTCCGAGAATCCCTGGCGATGGAGACCCCCGTGATCGCGACCCGGATCGAGGGGAACCCCGAGCTGGTCCGCCACGAGGTCACCGGCCTCCTCGTCCCGCCCCGGGACCCCGCGGCGCTGGCCGGGGCGATCCTCCGCCTCCTCGCCGACCCGGTCCTGGCCCAGACCCTGGGACGGGCCGGTCGCAAGCTGGTGCTCGAGCGCTTCTCGACCCGGATCAAGCTCGAGCGGCTGGAGGCCTTCTACCGCGACCTCGTCGGGGCCCGAGGTCCCTCGGAGGGGGGCTGACGCCCCCCTTCCGAACCTCCCCCCAAGATTGGGCGGGCAGAGCCCGCGCCACGCGCCGGGCCTCGGGGGGCCGGGCAGAAAGCGAGGGGGAGAGCGGCGCCAGCTGGGGTACAATGGGCCG
>JACPHL010000181.1 GCA_016188625.1 Candidatus Rokuibacteriota bacterium
AGCCGGCTGGGGTTGTCCTCCCAGCGTGCCGGCTTCCCGCGGACGGGGCAGGGGAATCCGTGTTGAAGGGAGGGTCGGGTCACGCGATAATCATACCACGCCGATCCCGGCCCGGAGGGGCTCCTAGGAGCCCCTCCGCGCAAGGCTGTGCGGCTCGCGCGCTCTGACCCTCGGCGCGCGGAGGGATGGTCCGCTCCGGGCGCGGGCTTGCCCGCGCAACCTTGGGGGGAGGTTCGGAAGGGGGGCGTCAGCCCCCCTCCGAGGCAGCTAGCGAAGGGCGTCCACGAAGGCGTAGAAGAGGGGGAGGGGGATGGGCTTGGGGAGCACGAGGCAGACGCCGTGCCGCCTGGCGGTGGCGACGCGGGAGCTGAGGAGGACGGTCGGCAGCTCCCTCGACCACCGGCGGATCAGCTCGCGGTGGGGAGTCCCCTCCGGCAGGTCGTCCGCATCCACGACCAGGAGCTGGGTGGCGGCTCCCCGGAGGTCGTCGGGCGGGGGCCAGACGGCGAGGACCTCGTCGTCGGGGAGGAGGAGGTCGCGGATCAGCTCCCGGAGCCCCGAGTCCTGGACGAGCACGAGGGCATGGAGCCCCATCTCAAGCCCCGGGCCGACCGAGCCGGACCTCCACCAGGGCGCGGCGGGTCATCGGGGCGGTCACCAACCCCTTCCGGGCGAGCCCGCGCCAGGCGCGGTCGAGCCGGGTCGCGGTGAGGCCCAGCCGGTGGCGCAGGCGGCCCCGCGAGACCCGGTACCGTCGCCGGAGATCGGGGACCATCAGCACCAGGTAGAGGTAGAGGGTCAGCTCGTCGCGCGTCATGGTCCGGAGCAAGTCGCTGGCGGCCAGCGCCCGGATGTAGGAGAGCCTGGAGCGGCCGACCCGTCCCATCCGAGGTCGAGGATAAATAGTCACTCAAAAGTTGTCAATACAATGACTATATATCCTTCACACGCCCTGGCCGCGCACCCTCATGCGTGACCCGCTGGGCAAGGCCATCGGCGTCCGGCTCAGGGCGCTCAGGCTTCGCCGCGGGCTCACCCAGCGCGAGCTGGCCGGCCGGGTGGCGGGGGGGATCGATCTCTCTTATGTGGGCAAGATCGAGCGGGGGGAGCAGCTCCCGTCCCTCAAGGTCCTCCGGCGTCTGGGCGAGGTGCTCGAGGTCCCGCTCCGCCAGTTCTTCGAGGGTGGGGCCACCCCCGCGCCCGTGGACGAGGCCGACCGGCTCTGGCGCGAGGCGCGGCGGCTCCATCCTCGGGACCGGGTCCTGGCGGTCGAGCTCCTCCGGCTCGTCAACCGGCACCGGCGGGAGCGCGCGGCCCGGCGCCCGGTCGCCCGGGTGGCCGAGCCCGGCCGGCGCTACCGGCGCCGGCGCGGCCCCGGGCGGTCGTGACGCCCCGACGGCCCGTGCGGCGAGGTTGAGAAAAATTTCTCATTGACCTTCCCGGGCTTTTCGGCTAGAAGTAGCGAGGCGGTTCTGCCCTTTCGTCCGAGGCGTATGAAGGCCGGCGCCCCAACGACGTGTTCGGCGATCCGCGTGTCCCCATGCCATCCTGCCGACCCGGGAGGTCCCCTGAGGAGGAGATGACGGTATGAACTGGATCTGGCTCGCGCCCCCGGCGGGTCTCCTGGGCCTGGGTCTCGCCCTCGCCATCCAGCGGGCCGTCCTGGCCCGCCCGGCCGGGACCGGGGCGATGATCGAGATCTCCGAGGCGATCCACACCGGCGCCATGGTCTTCCTCCGCAAGGAGTACACCGTCCTCGCCGGCTTCATCGTGATCGTCGCCGCCCTGCTGGCCGCCATCAGCCCGTTCACCGCGTTGAGCCCCTTCACCCCGCTGGCCTTCATCGCCGGGGCCGTCTCCTCGATGCTGGCCGGCTTCATCGGGATGAATGCGGCCACCCGGGCCAACGTCCGCACGGCCAACGCCGCCGCCAAGGAGGGGCGGGACCGGGCGCTGTCGGTGGCCTTCTACGGCGGCTCGGTCATGGGCCTCTCGGTGGCGAGCCTGGGGCTCCTGGGGCTGGGGGTCTTCTACCTCAGCTTCCCCGACCCCGTGGTCATCAGCGGCTTCGCCATGGGGGCCTCGTCCATCGCCCTCTTCGCCCGCGTCGGGGGCGGGATCTACACCAAATCGGCCGATGTCGGAGCCGACCTGGTGGGGAAGGTCGAAGCCGGGATCCCCGAGGACGATCCCCGCAACCCGGCGGTCATCGCGGACAACGTGGGGGACAACGTGGGGGACGTGGCCGGGATGGGCGCGGACCTCTTCGAGTCCTACGTGGGCTCGGTGGTCGCGGCGATTGCCATCGGGGCCACGCTGGACGACCCCGTGCGGTGGATGACCCTGCCCCTCGCGATCGTCATGGCGGGCCTGGTCGCCTCCGCGATCGGGATCGGGGCCATGGGCGTCCTCCAGCGCATGGACCCTCAGGCGGCCCTCCGTAACGCGACCTACATCGCGGGCGGGCTCCTCGTCATCGCCGCCTTCGTCATCGTCCGGGCCTACGGGGTGGGGCTCGCCCCCTTCTGGGCCATCGTCTCCGGGCTCATCGCCGGGGTCCTGATCGGGCTCCTCACCGAGTTCTACACCTCGGGCCCCCCCATCCGCCGGATCGCGGAGGCCTCCCAGACCGGCGTGGCCACCAACATCATCTCGGGGCTGGCCACGGCCATGGAGTCCACGGTCCTGCCCGTCCTGGCCATCTGCGCGGCCATCTTCGTGGCCTTCCAGACCAACGGCCTCTACGGGATCGCCCTGGCGGGGGTGGGGATGCTGGCCACCATCGGGATCACCATGTCGGTGGACGCCTACGGCCCCATCGCCGACAACGCAGGGGGGATCGCCGAGATGGCCCACCTCGGTCCCGAGGCCCGCCAGATCACCGACCGCCTCGACGCCCTGGGGAACACCACGGCGGCCATCGGGAAGGGGTTCGCCATCGGCTCCGCGGCCCTGACCGCCCTGGCGCTCTTCTCCGCCTACACCCGGACCGTGGGCCTCCAGAGCATCGACCTGACCCAGGCCCGGGTCATCATCGGCATCTTCCTGGGCGGGATCATCCCCTTCCTGGTCGCTGCCCTCACCATGAAGGCGGTCGGACGGGCCGCCTTCCGGATGGTCCAGGAGGTCCGCCGCCAGTTCCGGGAGATCAAGGGGCTCATGGAGGGGACGGCCAGACCCGACACCGCCCGCTGCGTGGACATCGCCACCGGGGCGGCGCTCAGGGAGATGATCGCCCCCGGGGTGACGGCCGTCATCGTCCCCCCGCTCATCGGCTTCGCCCTGGGGCCCGAGGCCCTCGGCGGCCTCCTGGCCGGCGCGACGGTCGTCGGCGTCTTCCTGGCCCTCATGATGGCCAACGCCGGCGGGGCGTGGGATAATGCGAAGAAGTACATCGAGGCCGGGAACCTGGGGGGGAAGGGCTCTGCCACGCACAAGGCCGCGGTGGTCGGCGACACCGTGGGCGACCCGTTCAAGGACACCTCGGGGCCCTCGATGAACATCCTGATCAAGCTCATGTCGGTGGTCTCGCTCGTGATCGCCCCCCTCCTGGCGTAGCGATGGAGGTCATCGCCGGGGCCTTCGCCCTCCTCCACGGCCTTTACGGCTGGACCGTTTCATGGGCCGGGAGCCCGTACGGGGTCTGGGCCCTGGCCGCCATCGCCTTCGCCGAGTCCTCCGTCTTCCCCGTCCCGCCCGATGTCCTGCTGATCGCCCTCTGCCTGGGGAATCCCGCCGGGGCCCTCGGGTACGCGGCGGCCTCGACAGCGGGCTCGGTCCTGGGGGGAATGGCCGGCTACGGGATCGGCTACGGGGGCGGGCGGCCGATCATGGAGCGGCTCTTCTCCCACGCGAAGGTCCAGCGCGTCCACGACGCCTTCCAGCGCTACGAGGCCTGGGCGGTGGCGATCGCCGGCTTCACCCCCATCCCCTACAAGGTCTTCACCATCGGGGCGGGGGTCTTCTACGTGGACTTCAAGGTCTTCGTCCTGGCCTCGGTGCTGAGCCGGGGCGCCAGGTTCTTCCTGGTCGCCGGGCTGCTCTACGCCTACGGCGACCCCGTCAGGGCCTTCATCGAGCGGTACTTCGAGGTCCTGACCGTGGTCTTCGTCGCGCTCCTCCTCGCCGGCTTCGTCGTGTTGCGGCGTGTCGGCTCCCGCGCGGCCCGGGGCGCGGCCACGACTCCCGGGCGTTGAGGGAGGTAGGGATGTTCCGTCTGGTCCCCCGTCGCGAGGACTTCTACGACATGTTCGAGCGGCAGTCCACGACCATCGTCGAATCCGCTCGGCTGTTGCGCGGGCTCATCTTCGACTTCGCCGACGCCCCCGCCAAGGCCCAGGCCATCAAGGAGCTGGAGCACGCGGGCGACGTCATCACCCACGAGATCATCAAGAAGATCAACACCACCTTCGTGACCCCCATCGACCGCGAGGACATCTACGCCCTCGCCAGCCGGCTGGACGACGTCCTCGACCTTATCGAGGCGGTGTCGGATCGGCTCGTCCTCTACAAGATCAAGGAGCCGACCTCGGGGGCCCGGGCCATGGCCGAGGTGATCGTGAAGACGGCCGAGGAGACCGACCGGGCGGTCCGGCGCCTCCGGAAGATGAGCCCCTTCTACCACCAGCACTGCGTGGAGGTGAACCGGCTCGAGAACGAGGCCGACCGGCTCCTCAAGGACTACCTGGCGGTCCTCTTCGAGAACCACTACGATCCCATCGACGTCATCAAGTGGAAGGAGCTGTACGAGACCATGGAGGGGATCACGGACCGCTGCGAGGACGTCGTCAACGTCATCGAGGGCATCATGCTGAAGAACGCCTGAGGTCGCCGACCGGTGTCGCGTCGCCGCCGTCGGGCCCCCCCCGTCCCCGCCGCTCTCCGGTGGACCGACGGCGTCCTGGCGCGGCTCGTCGAGGCCGTGGCGAAGGGCGTGGGACGGCTCCCCCCGGCCACGGCGGACCGGCTCGGACGCGGGCTCGGCGCCCTCGCCTACCGCTGCCTCGGGCGACGCCGCGCGATCGCCCTGCAGAATCTGGCCATCGCCTTCGGGGACCGGGCTCCCGGGGAGTTGCGCGACCTGGCCCGGCGGAGCTTCCAGCACCTCGGCGTTACCGCCGCCGAGTGCTGCCGGCTCTTCTTCGGGCCGCCCGGGCTCCTCCTCGGGCGGGTCCAGGTCGAGGGGCTCCCGCACCTCAAGGCGGCCATGGCCCAGGAGCGGGGGGCCCTGCTCCTCTCCGCCCACTTCGGGAACTGGGAGCTCCTGGCCGCGGCCCACGTCCTCACGGGCTACCCCCTGAGCGTGGTGATCCGTCCGCTGGACAGCCCCGCCCTGGAGGCCGTGCTGGCACGGTGCCGGGAGGGGGTCGGGCTCCAGCTTATCCCCAAGCGCGAGGCCCTGCGGGGGGTGGTGACGGCCCTGGCGCGGGGTGGGATGGTGGGGGTCCTCCTGGACCAGAACGCGACCCTCCACGAAGGGGTCTTCGTCCCCTTCTTCGGTCGCCTCGCCTCCACCTCCAAGGGGCTCGCGCTCCTGGCGCAGAAGACCGGGGCCCCGGTTGTGCCGGTCCTCATCCGTCGCGAGCCGGACGGGACCCATCGCGTGACGGTCGACCCGCCGGTTCCGCTCCAGCAGTCGGGCGATCGCGAGGCGGACGTCCTGGCGAACACGGCCGCCTTCACGCGGATCATCGAACGCCACGTCCTGGCCCATCCGGAGCAGTGGTTCTGGGTCCACCGGCGCTGGAAGACCCGGCCCCCCGACGAGGGATGAGGCGGCCCGGCCTCGCCCTGGTCCTGGCGCTCCTCCCGCTCGGCCCGGCCTCCCCCGAGGAGGTCGGCGTCGTGGTCCGGCGCCTCGCCGGGGCCGAGCCCGGGCAGCTCTGGGGGCGGCTGGGCCTCGAGGAGGAGTCCCCGGAGGGTCCCTCGACCCCGCTGATCGGGGCCCCGGTCACCCTCTACCCCGACCTCCCCGCCGTCCACGCCGAGCTGGAGTCGATCCGGAGGACGGCGCGCGAGACGGCCGCCAACTACGAGACGGCCGTCCGGCGGAGCCTCGCCGCCCTCGCCGCCTACCGGGCGCGCCTGGAGGCGGTCGAAGGCGCCCAACTCGTCCGGACCCACGAGACCGATCGGACCGGGTTCTTCGCCTTCGAGGCCGTTCCCGAGGGTGAATGGCTGGTGGTGGCGGCCCACTCCACCTCCTACCGCCCCGGCCAGGGACGGAAGCCCCAGGCCGCCAGGAGGCAGGAGCCGGTCCGCGCCCTGGGTGGGGGGGTGCGGGCGGGGAGGGTGGGGCCGGGGTTCCTCCCCGGAGGCCGAGGGGAGGCGAAGGAGGTCGATCTCTGGATCTACCGGGTGCGCGTGTCGGCGGGGCAGGCGGTCGGCGTGAGGCTGACCGACCGGAACCGCTGGCTCACCGGTCCGAGCTGGGAGGCACCTCGGGAAGAGAAGGCCCCCCAGGGTCCGGTGAGGCCTTGAGCCCTGGGGGGCCTGAGGGAGGGATGGCGACTACTTCTTGGCCGCGCAGGGCTGCTTGGCCGCACACGGCTGCTTGGCCGCGCAGGGCTGCTTGGCCATCTTCTTGGCCACCTTAATGGTGACCGACTTCGCCACCATCTTGCCGTCCTGCTCGGCGTAGGACACGGTCGCCGAGTCGCCCGCCTTGACGTCGCCGGCCATGACGGCCTTGCCCGCCTTGGAGATCTTCGTCGTCTTCGCCAGGGCGAAGGCCATCTCCTTCTTCTCCTTGCCGACCTCGAGCACCAGCGAGGCCTCGTCGGCGGACTTCACCGTGCCGCTCGCCCGCATGGCCTTCATGGCGGGCTTCGCCGCGCAGGGCTGCTTGGCGGCGCAGGGTTGTTTGGCCGCGCACGGTTGGGCCGGCTTCTGCTGGGCCGCCGCCACCCCCGCGGTCCCGAGCACGAACACAGAGGCGATCACGAGAGCCAGAACCCTTCTTACCATCTCATGTCACCTCCTTTCCGCGCTGTGTCACGGATCTGCGGCATGACTCTAGGCGCGGCCTGAGAGCGTGTCAAGAAATTTGTCGGCTAGGTACCTCGGAGGGGGGCTCAGCCCCCCTGCCGAGCCTCCCCCCAACGTTGCGCGGGCCAAGCCCGCGCCCGGAGCGGACCAACCATCCGCGCGCTGAGGGTCAGAGCGCGCGAGCCGCACAGCGTTACTCGGACGAGCTCCTACCCGCGGGCCCCCGGCGCCACTTTTCAGTTGACAGGGTAAAACACCGTGTGCTAAAAGGGGGCGATCGCCGCGCTGGGATGGAATGCGGATCGTCTGGTTGAAGCTACCGCGGCAGTTCTTTCTCACGGTCCTCTCGCTGGTCTTCCTCGCGCCCGCCAGCCTCGGCTGGGGGTGGGGGGGAGACCCGATCGCCCTTTCTCTCCCTTCCGGCCTCGATGAGCTGGTCGCGCCCCTTCCACCCCCCGCCCTGCCCGTCTCGCCCATCGAGCCCATGGCGGAGGAGTGGCCGTTCCAGGCTGAGCCCCTGGCGGAGCCGCCGCTGGTCCTGGATGACCCCCTGCTGGAGGATCCCCGGACGGAGGCGCTGGGGCTCGCCGCCCGGCTCGACCGGCCCCTTGCTCCCCCCTATCCGCTGGTCGTCAACGAGAGGGTCGAGTCCCTGATCGAGATGTTCAGCTCCGAGCGAGGCCGGGAGCGGTTCGCCCTCTACCTGGCCCGCTCCGGCCGGTACCTCGGGATGATTCAAGAGATCCTCCGGACCCGCGGCCTGCCCGAGGAACTGGCCTACACCGCGCTGATCGAGTCCGGGTTCTCCCCGCGGGCGGTCTCCCGGGCCGGGGCCCACGGCCTCTGGCAGTTCATGGAGGCTACGGCCCGCCGCTACGGGCTGGTGGTCGACCGCTGGGTGGACGAGCGCCTGGACCCGGTCAAGTCCACGGTCGCCGCCGCCCAGTACCTCCAGGACCTCTTCCAGCAGTTCGGCCACTGGTTCCTGGCCCAGGCGGCCTACAACGCCGGGGAGGCCAGGGTCGCCCGGGCGATCCAGCGGGCCAACACGACCGACTTCTGGTCGCTGACCCGGACCCGGCACCTCCGCACCGAGACGAAGCTCTTCGTCCCCTCCATCCTGGCCGCCACCGTCATCGCCCAGGACCCCGGCCGCTACGGCTTCGAGGTCGAGTACCACGAGCCCCTGGCCTTCGACGAGGGGACGGTCCCCAAGCCCATGGACTTCGAGACCATCGCCTCCCTGGCCGGCGTCTCGGTGGAGAAGCTCCGGGAGCTGAACCCCGCCCTGAAGAGCGGCGTGACCCCGCTCCCGGGCCCCTACAGGATCCGCCTGCCCGAGGGGAGTGGCGCCCGGTTCGAGCGGGCCCTGACTTCGCTTCCCGCCGACGGGATCGCGGAGTGGGGCCTCCATCGGGTGAGGCAAGGCCAGGGGCTGCGGCAGATCGCCAAGCTCTACCAGATCCCGCCCGAGCGCCTCGCCGAGGTCAACCGACTGCGCAACTGGCGCCTGCGCCAAGGGACGGAGCTCCTGGTCCCGCTGTCCCGGAGGGTCGAGGAGAAACGGCCGCCGGTCGAGCTGGCCCGGGCCCCCAGGAAGGAGGCGCCGGGGGCGGTCCACGTGGTGCGGCGCGGCGAGACCCTCTGGGGGATCGCCTCCCGCTATCGCATGGAGGTCAAGACCCTGGCCCGGCTCAACGGGCTCGAGTCCGACGAGGTCCTCTACCCCGGCGACCGCCTCCGGGTGCTCGCGGACTAGCCCCCGGGTCCCTCCTCGCCCCGCACTTCCTGCCTCCGGGGGCCCGGCTCCTCCCGAGGCCGGCGAGGTTGCCGGGTCCGGCCGAGGATGGTACACTCCAAACGTTTCGCGCCCTGACGGGCCTCGCGGCTGG
>JACPHL010000006.1 GCA_016188625.1 Candidatus Rokuibacteriota bacterium
CCCGGGCCGTGCTGGTCGGCGAGGCCCTGTCCCGGAGCCCGGATCCGGTCGCCAAGCTCCGCGAGTTGGCCCTCCTCGATGGCTAGTTACCCTGGGAGGGGGGCTCCGCCCCCCTTCCCAAACCTCCCCCCAAGGGTTGCGCCGGCAAAGCCGGCGCGCGAAGTGGACCCTCCATCCGCGAGCCGAGGGTCGAGGTAGTCATGGTTCGGGTGAAGATCTGCGGGATCACGAACCTGGAGGACGCCCTCCTGGCCGCCGAGGCCGGCGCCGACGCCCTGGGCTTCATCTTCGTCGCGGGGACTCCCCGCTACGTCGAGCCGGCCCGGGCCCGGGCGATCATCCGCGAGCTCCCCCCCTTCATCTGCCCGGTGGGAGTCTTCTGGGACCATCCGCCCGAGGTCATCCGCGAGGTCGCCGAGGCCTGCGGGCTCGGGGCGCTCCAGCTCCACGGCGACGAGCCGCCCGAGGCGACCGTCGGCTTCCGGCTCCCGGTGATCAAGGCGGTCAAGGTCGCGGGTCCCGATGATCTCGCCCAGCTCGACCGCTACAAGGTCGAGGCCTTCCTCCTCGACAGCCCCGCGCGCTGGAGCGAGGGCTCCCCCCGGCCTTCCATCCCCTGGGAGCTGGCGCGCCAGGCGGCCAGCCGGGGACGGATCGTCCTCTCCGCCGGGCTGACCCCGGACAACGTCGGCGAGGCGATCCGGATCGCGGCCCCGTACGGGGTGGACGTCAACTCGGGCGTGGAGGCGGCGCCCGGCCGGAAGGACCCGGCCAAGGTGCGCCGCTTCATCGAGGTCGCCCGCCGTGGCTAAGCGGGCGCGCCTGCCGGACCGCGCCGGGCGCTTCGGCCCCTTCGGCGGGCGGTTCGTCCCCGAGACCCTCATGACCCCGCTGATGGAGCTGGAGCGGGTGTACCTCGGGGCCCGGCGCGACCCGACCTTCCGCCGGGAGCTCCACGCGCTCCTGACGACCTACGCGGGCCGCCCCACCCCGCTGACGCCCGCCCGCCGCCTCGCCGGCCACCTGGGCGGGGCCGAGATCTCCCTCAAGCGAGAGGACCTCTGCCACACCGGCGCCCACAAGATCAACAACACCCTGGGGCAGGCCCTCCTGGCGAGCCGGATGGGGAAGCCGAGGATCATCGCCGAGACCGGGGCCGGCCAGCACGGCGTCGCGACGGCCACGGCGGCGGCGCTGCTCGGGCTCCAGTGCGAGGTCTACATGGGGGAGGAGGACACCCGGCGGCAGGCCCTGAACGTCTTCCGGATGGAGCTCCTGGGCGCCCGGGTGATCCCGGTGACCTCCGGGAGCCGGACCCTGAAGGACGCCATGAACGAGGCGCTCCGGGACTGGGTCACCAACATCCGGACCACCTACTACTGCATCGGCTCCACCGCCGGGCCGCACCCCTACACGATGATGGTGCGCGACTTCCAGGCGGTGATCGGCCGCGAGGCCCGCGCCCAGTTCCTCCGCGCCGCCGGGGTCCTCCCCGACGCGCTGGTCGCCTGCGTGGGCGGCGGCTCGAACGCCCTGGGGCTCTTCACCGCCTTCCTCGGCGATCCGGTCCGGCTCATCGGGGTCGAGGCGGCCGGGGAGGGGCTCGAGACCGGCCGCCACGCCGCGACCCTCGCCGCCGGCTCCCCGGGGATCCTCCACGGCAGCCGCTCCTACCTCCTCCAGGACGGCGACGGTCAGGTCCTGGCCGCCCACTCCGTCGCGCCGGGCCTGGACTACCCCGGGGTCGGCCCCGAGCACAGCTACCTCAAGGAGACCGGGCGGGCCGAGTACGTGACCGTGACCGACGGCGAGGCCCTGGAGGCCTTCCGGCTCCTGGCCCGCCTCGAAGGGCTCATCCCGGCCCTGGAGTCGGCCCACGCCGTCGCCTACGCCCTCCGCCTCGCCCCCGCCCTCGGCCCGGGGCGGCGGCTCCTCGTCTGCCTGTCGGGGCGGGGGGACAAGGATGTCCAGAGCGTCGCCGGCCTGGCGGGCGCGACGGACGGAGGGGGCCGTGGGGCGCATTGAGGAGACCTTCCACCGCCTCCGCCGGCGGGGGGAGCGGGCCCTGATCCCGTACTTCACCGCCGGGGACCCGGGGCTCGAGGTGACGCGCCAGCTCGTCGAGGAGGCCGCGGCCCGGGGGGCCGACCTCATCGAGCTGGGGCTGCCGTTCTCGGACCCCCTCGCCGACGGCCCGACCATCCAGCGCGCCTCTCAGCGCGCCCTGGCCCAGGGGGCCAGCCTGGCCAAGCTCCTCCCCGTGGTCGCCTCGCTCAGAGGCCGCGTGAGCGCGCCCCTCATCCTGATGAGCTACCTGAACCCGCTCCACCGCCACGGTCTCGCCGCGGCGGTCCAGGAGCTCGTCCAGGCCGGCTTCGACGGCCTGATCGTCCCCGACCTCCCCCCCGAGGAGGGTCGCCCCCTGGACCGGCTGGCGCGCGCGGCCGGCCTCGACCTGATCCCCCTGGTGGCCCCCACCAGCGGGCCGGAACGCCTCCGCCTCATCGCGCGCCGGGCCCGGGGCTTCCTCTACCTGGTGGCCCTCACCGGGGTGACCGGGGCGCGGGCGGAGCTCCCCCCCGATCTCCTCCGGCAGATCCGGGAGCTCCGGGCCGTCACCTCGAAGCCGATCTGCGTGGGCTTCGGCCTCTCCACGCCCGAGCACGTCCGGGAGGTGGTCCGCTGGGCCGACGGGGCGATCGTCGGGAGCGCCATCGTCCGGCGGATCGAGGAGCTCCAGGGCGACCCGGGCATGGTGGGCAAGATCGGGGGTCTCATCGCCGCCCTCAAGGGCGCGACCCGGGACGGCGGGCAGGGCTAGAAGCCCGTCCGAGTACACTATGCGGCTCGCGCGTTCTCGACCCTCGGCACACGGATGGTTGGTCCGCTCCGAGCGCGGGCTTTGCCCGCGCACCCTTGGGGGGAGGTTTCGGAAGGGGGGCGGAGCCCCCCTCCGAGACAGTTAGCCGATGGCCTGGTGGTTCCGCCGGAGGGAGGGGGAGGGGCGCTCCCGGAAGGTGGTCATCGCCGAGGGGCTCTGGATCAAGTGCGAGGCCTGCCGGGAGATCGTCTACCGGGCCGAGGTCGAGCGGAACGCCCGGACCTGTCCCAAGTGCCGCGCCCCCTTCCGGATCGGCGCCCGCGAGCGCCTGGAGCTGCTCCTCGACCCCGGGAGCTTCGAGGAGCGGGATGCCGGGCTCCGCTCACAGGACCCCCTGGGCTTCAAGGACACCCGCCGCTACCGCGACCGCCTCAGGGCGGCCAGGGAGAAGACCGGGCAGGAGGAGGCGGTCGTCTCCGGGACGGGCCGGATCGAGGGGCACCAGATCGCCATCTGCGTCTTCGAGTTCGCCTTCATGGGGGGGAGCATGGCCTCGGCGGTGGGGGAGAAGGTCACCCGGGCCGTCGAGTTTGCGGCCCGGAAGCGCCTCCCCCTCGTCATCGTCAGCTGCTCGGGCGGGGCCCGGATGCAGGAGGGGATCCTCTCCCTCATGCAGATGGCCAAGACCGCCGCGGCCCTCCACCGGCTGGCGGAGGAGCGGGTCCCGTACATCGCGGTGCTCACCGACCCGACCACGGGCGGGGTCATGGCGAGCTTCGCCTCCCTCGGCGACATCATCGTCGCCGAGCCGAAGGCCCTCATCGGCTTCGCCGGCCCCCGCGTCATCGCCGAAACGATCCGCCAGCCCCTCCCCGACGGGTTCCAGCGCTCGGAGTTCCTGCTCGAGCACGGGATGGTGGACCTGGTCACGGAGCGCAAGGAGCTCCGCGAGCTCCTCCGCCGCATCCTGGCCTTCTTCGCCGAGCCCTCCGCCCTCCCGCTCCCCTGAGATGCCCGGCCGCGAGGCCCTCGACCGCCTCCTGGGCCTCCAGCGCTTCGGGATCCAGCCGGGGCTGGAGCGGATCCGCGCCCTCCTCGAACCCCTCGGCCACCCCGAGGCCCGGATGGCGATCCTCCACGTGACCGGGACCAACGGGAAGGGCTCCGTCGCCGCCATCGCCGCGGCGATCCTCCGGGCCGCGGGCCACCGGGTCGGGCTCTACACCTCCCCCCACCTCCTCGACTTCCGGGAGCGGATCGAGATCGACGGCCGGCCGATCCCCGACACGGACCTGCTCCGTCACCTGGAGCGGCTGCTCCCGCTCCTGGACCGGGTCGGCTCGACCTTCTTCGAGGCCTCCACGGCCCTGGCGCTCCTGGCCTTCGCCGAGGCCGGGGTCCGGCTCGCCGTCCTCGAGGTCGGGATGGGGGGGCGGTGGGACGCGACCAACGTCGGGACCCCGGTGGTCTCGGTGATCACCCGGATCGACTACGACCACGAGGCCTACCTCGGCGACACCCTCCCGGCCATCGCCCGGGAGAAGGCGGCGATCATCCGCGGGGGGACGGCCCTCTCGGCGCGGCAGGCGCCCGAGGTCGCTGCGGTCATCGCCGCCCGCTGCCAGGCGGTGGGGGTCCCGCTCCTGGTCGAGGGGCGCGAGCTCTCGGTCGAGGTCGTCCGGAGCGACCTCGGCGGCCAGCGCCTCCACCTGGCGGGTCCGGGCTGGGCGCACCGGGATGTCGAGCTCGCCCTGCTCGGGACCTTCCAGCCCGCCAACGCCTGCCTGGCCGTCGGGGCTGCCCACCTCCTGGACCGGGCCGGCTTCCCCGTGCCCGAGCCGGCCCTCCGCGCCGGCCTGGCCGGGGTCCGCTGGCCGGGGCGCTTCGAGATCGTCCGGAAGGCCCCCTGGCTGGTGCTCGACAGCGCCCACAACCCCGGGGGGGCGCGGGCCCTCGCCGCCTCGCTCCGCCACTACTTCCCCGACGCCCGCCGAACGCTCGTCGTCGGGATCTCGGCCGACAAGGACAAGGCCGGGATCCTGGAGGCCCTCGCCCCCCTGGCCGCCCGGGTCCTCCTCGTCGCCTCCTCGAGCCCCAGGGCCACCCCGCCGGAGGAGATGGCCCGCCTGCTCCCGCCCCTCGAGGCCGAGGTGGCCTGCCTCCCGACCGTCGGTCAGGCCCTGGAGCTGGCCCTGGCCGATCCGGGGGCGGAGGTGGTCTGCGTGACGGGCTCGATCTTCCTCGTCGGCGATCTCCTCCGGTGGCTGGGGTCGGCCGGGCCGGCTCCCTGAGCCTGGCCGGGAGCCCGAGTTCGGGGGTCCCGGGAACACGCCTTCTGTTGAGCCCCGGCGGGACCGGGCCAAATGCATGAGAAATTTCCCATTGACAAGGTGGTGGCGACTCGTATAAGTAGGAGGCGGAATATCGGGTCTCCTTTCTTCACCGGTCTCACCGAGGGAGGGTCACTATGGGTGAAGTCATTCGCCGTGAGTTTCTGAACCGGTTGGGCGTCACCGTGGGCGGCGCGGCCCTGGGGGCGGCGGGGTATGTCGCTGGCCGGGCCCAGGCGGAGGCCGCGGAGCCGCCCAAGGGGAAGATCCCCGACACCCCCTACAAGACGGGCCACATGACCTTCTTCACCGGGCCCGCCGCGGTGCTCGG
>JACPHL010000188.1 GCA_016188625.1 Candidatus Rokuibacteriota bacterium
ACCCCCGCTGAGCCAGCGGATTGGCGAGGGCTTGCCCCTCGAAGTAGGTGCTGGTCACATCATAGAGGAGCAGGTCATAGTCGAGGGCGAAGAGCTCGCCGAGGCGGGCGACCAGGTGCTGCTCGAGCGCCGGCTTGCGGGGAAGGAGCCGATCCAAGGCACGATAGAGCCGGTCGTCGTTGACCAGGGCGGCGGGCAGGGCCAGCAGGTCCTCCAGGGCGGTCCGCCGGTACCAGTCCTCGGCGATGTGCAGCTCGCTCGACGGCTCGCAGAGCCGCGCCAGGACCAACACGGCCGCCATGGTCGCCCAGGGCACGGCTTCTCGGCCTTCGGGCAACAGCCGCTCCAGCAGCGCATCCAGCCGCAACGCCCGCCACAGGATCCAGCCCAGCCACACGTCCCCAAACGTGCGCCCGCGCTCCAGGCGGATGCGATGAAGCCGGACGGGAATCCTCTCCTCGCTCTCCGCGGGAGGCGTGAAGAGATCGGGTTGCTCGGGCTCTCCCAGGATCGCTCGGGCCAGCGCCTTCGCTCGGGCGCGGCCCTGCGCATCGAGTTCGCCGAGATGGGCGACCGTCTGCTGGATGACTCGGCGCCCGACGCGGACCGAGCGCACCAGCCGCCAGTAGGTGTGGACCTTGCCGTCCTTGTGGCGCGTGGTATGGCGCAAATACATCTTGTCTCACGTATGCGCCACGCGCCCGCGCGAAGTCAAGAGACTTGGTCGGCACTACATGCGCCTTGCGCTCATCCGCGCCCGACTATTCAAGGGGATACGCTGCCGCAGGTGAAGAACATCGCTTCGGGAACCGCCCAACTGCGGAAGTTGGGCTAGCCCCTTTCGGCGGCCGGCACCTACGCCGCCTCACCTCCGAACACCCTGGGGAGGCGGCGGCCCCGAGCGGAACGTTAAGCGGAGCGGCGCGGGTCCCCGTCGTGAGCGAGCCGGGTGGGGAAGCCGGCCCGCGAGCGGAGGACGAAGGAGGAGGGGCCCCGCCCGGCGAGCCACTGACGGGTGCGCCGCGGAGCGTGTGGAGCGAGGGGCTGACGCCTCCCCGAGGGGTTTGTCGTCCTGCGCCCGCGGGGCGCGTCGCGTTGACGGGCCGGGGGCGTTATGGTACGGTCAGCCTATGGCGCTCCTCTACGGCGAGGTGATCCTTCAGCGCTTCCGTCACCCGCTGCGCCACGGGGAGCTCCCGTCCCCGGACGCGGCCTTCGAGGATGTCAACCCCCTCTGCGGCGACCGGATCCGCCTCGAGCTGCGGCTGGCCGACGGCGAGGTGGAGGCGGCCCGCTTCCGGGGGGACGCCTGCGCCATCGCCACGGCGTCCGCCGACCTCCTGGCCGAGATGATCGAGGGGCGGCCCCTCCGCGAGGTGCTCGCCATCGGCCGGGAGACGCTCCTCGAGGCCCTCCGCGCCGAGATCCGGCCCTCGCGCCTTGGGTGCGTGACCCTCCCCCTCGATGTCCTCCGTAAGGCCGTCCAGGGGGTGCGGGGGGCGGCATGATCCCCCTCGAGCGCGTGCGCGCCGACTTCCCGATCCTGGGCCGGACGGTCCAGGGGAAGCCCCTGATCTACCTCGACTCGGCCGCCACGGCCCAGAAGCCGCGCCAGGTCCTCGATGCCCTGCGCGCGTTCTACGAGCGCTCCAACGCCAACGTCCACCGCTCCATCCACACCCTCGGCGAGGAGGCGACCGAGCTCCTGGAGGCGGCGCGGGACCGGGTCCAGCGCTTCATCGGCGCGGCCGAGCGCGAGGAGATCGTCTTCACCCGCGGGACCACGGACGCGATCAACCTGGTGGCCCAGACCTGGGGCCGGCGGGCCCTCGGCCCCGGGGACGAGATCCTCCTGACCGAGATGGAGCACCACAGTAATCTCGTCCCCTGGCAGCTCCTGGCCCAAGAGACGGGCGCCACGCTCCGCCATATCCCAGTCACCGACGAGGGATACCTCGATCTCGAGGTCCTCGACCGCCTCCTGACGCCACGGACGCGTCTTGTGGCCGTCACCCACGTCTCCAACGTCCTCGGCACGATCAACCCGGTCGCCCGGCTCATCGCCCGCGCCCGCCGGGTGGGCGCCCGCGTCCTCGTGGACGGGGCCCAGGCGGTCCCCCACCTCCCGGTGGACGTTCGGGCCCTCGGGGCGGACTTCTACGTCTTCTCCGGGCACAAGATGCTCGGCCCCACCGGGATCGGCGTCCTCTACGGGCGCCGCGAGGTGCTCGAGCCGTTGACCCCGGCCTGGGGCGGGGGGGAGATGATCCGCGAGGTCTGGCTCGATCGCGCCACCTGGAACGACCTCCCCTGGCGCCTCGAGCCGGGGACCCCGCCCATCGCGGGGGCCGTGGGGCTGGCCGCGGCCATCGACTATCTCGAGGGGGTCGGGCTCGACGCCATCCGCGCGCACGAGGTCGCCCTGACCCGCCTGGCCCTCGAGCGCCTCGGCCAGGTGGAGGAGCTGACCTGCTACGGCCCGCGCGACGCCGAGGCGAAGGGCGGGGTCGTCGCCTTCAACCTGGCCGGCGTCCACCCCCACGACCTGGCCGCCGCCCTGGACCTCGACGGGATCGCGGTGCGGGCCGGCCACCACTGCGCCCAGCCCCTGATGCGGCGCCTCGGGGTGGTGGGGACGGCGCGGGCGAGCTTCTACCTTTACAACACCGCGGCGGAGGTCGAGGCCCTGGTCGTGGCCCTCCTCCGCGCGCAGGACCTCCTGGGCCTCCGCCCGTCCGGCCTGTCGGGTCCCGCGGGCCCCCGGGCGAGCAGGACCTGAGATCCCCCCGCGACGGCGCCCCGTCGCGGGGCCGAAGTCCCGACCACGTCGGGCATGACCATCCAGCCGCCCCGGCCCAGGACCCTGGACGCCCTGACCTCGGAGACCTTCGTCCGGCTCAAGCGCCACGTCATGACCCTCGTCCGCGAGGAGGCCCTCCGGGCGCTGGAGACCCGCAGGGAGGGGGAGCCATGAGAGAGTTTCGCCCCATCGACGCCTTCCGCTCGCCGCGCTTCGCGCAGGTGCCGACCTTCATGCGGCTCCCCTACCACCGGGACCCGCGCGACCTCGACGTGGCCCTGGTCGGGATCCCCTACGACGGCGGCACCTCTTACCGCTCCGGGGCCCGCTTCGGCCCGCGGGAGATCCGGGTCCAGTCGGCCATGATCCGCCCCTGGCACCCGGTCCTCCAGGTCGCCCCGTTCGAGCGGCTCCGGGTCGCGGACTACGGGGACATCGATATCTCGCCGGTCTCCATCGAGCGGACCTACGAGATCATCGAGAAGGAGGTGGCGGAGATCCTGGCCGCCGGGGCC
>JACPHL010000189.1 GCA_016188625.1 Candidatus Rokuibacteriota bacterium
GTAGCGGGGAGCCGGCTCGTCCGGGAACGCCGGTCGGCCGGACCCCCAGAGGGTGCCGGCCGCGGGGAGGCAGGGGTGGCTCACCGGGGTCATGGGTGGTTGGACCGGCAAAGCCCGCGCTCGGACCGGCACCTCATAGGCTAGGCATCCGTGCCGTAAAGGACGACGACGTGCTCGCCCATCCCGCTGTTGTTGTGGGTGAGCCCGACCCTCGCCCCCGGGACCTGGCGCGGCCCCGCCTCGCCCCGGAGCTGCCAGAAGACCTCGGCGGCCTGCGCCGTCCCGGTCGCCCCCAGCGGGTGGCCGCAGCCGATCAGCCCGCCCCGCGGGTTGACCACGACCTTGCCGCCGTAGTCGGCGAGCCCCTTCTCGACGAAGCGCCCGCCCTCGCCCTTTCCGCAGAACCCCAGCTCCTCGTACGCGATGATCTCGGCGATGGCGAAGCAGTCGTGGACCTCGGCAAGGTCCATGTCGTCCGGCCCGAGCCCTGCCATCCCGTAGGCGTGCTCGGCCGCGCGCCGGAGCGCGGGCCAGTGGGCGTAGTCGGGGTGGAGGGAGGTGAGGGTGAAGCCGTCCACGGCCTGGCCGGTCCCGAGGATGAAGACCGGCCGATCGGTCAGGTCGCGCGCCCGCTCCTCCGAGGCGAGGATCACGGCCGCGGCCCCGTCGGTGATCGGCGAGCACATGAAAAGGCGGAAGGGGGTCGAGATCATCCGCGAGCAGAGGACCTGCTCGAGGGTCGCCCCCTTCTGGAAGTGGGCGTAGGGGTTCTTCGCCGCGTGGTTATGGTTCTTGACGCTCACCAGCGCCATCTGCTCCTCGGTGGTCCCGTAGCGGGCCATGTGGGCCTGGGCGGCCAGGGCGAAGGAGGGCGGCGCCGTGAGCCCGTAGGCCGCCTCCCACTCCCGGTCCACGCCGGTCCCCATGTTGAGGATCGCCTCCTCGCCCGCGGGGGTGTTGAGCTTCTCGACCCCGAGAACCATCACGAGGTCGGCGAGCCCGGCCGCGATGAAGGCGTAGGCGTAGCGGATCCCCACGGTCCCGGAGGCGCACATGTGCTCGGTGCGGGCCGAGAGGCGGTCGGGCCGGATCCCGAGCGCCTCGGCGGCCAGGGGGGCGAGGTGACTCTGAAACGCGGTCCGCTCCGGCATCACCGAGCCGACCACCAGGCCCTGGAGGTCCCTCGGCTTGACCGTGGGGACCGAGTCGAAGCAGGCCTTCCCCGCCTCCCAGATCAGGTCGCGGAGCGTGGCCTTCCGCACCCCGAACCTGGAGACCCCCGCCCCGACCAGCGTGACCCTACGCATAAGCTAACTCCCTATTGTCCTCTCTCCTCGTACTGCCCCGGGCAGTCCCGGATCGAGCACTTCATTGCTAAATCCCCACGGTCAGGCCGCCGTCGATGAAGATCACCTGCCCCGTAATATACCCCGCCTCCTCCGAGGCGAGGAAACAGTGCAGGGCGGCGACCTCGTCAGGGCTCGCGAGCCGCGCCGCCGGGATCCGGGCGACGATCTTCTCCCGGACCTGATCGGGGACCGCGGCCAGCATCGGGGTCAGGGTCGCCCCGGGCGCGACGGCGTTCACGGTCACCCCGTAGCGGGCATACTCGAGGGCCAGGGTGCGGGTGAGCCCGATCACCCCGGCCTTGGAGGCCGCGTAGTTGGCCTGGCCGATGTTCCCGAGCGCCCCGACCGAGGCGGTGTTGACGACCCGCCCCCACCCCCGCTCCCGCATCCCGGGGAGGACGGCCCTGGCGCAGAGGAAGGCCCCCTTCAGGTTCACGGCCAGGACCTCGTCCCACTGCTCCTCGGTCATCTTGGCGAGCATGGCGTCCCGGGTGATCCCGGCGTTATTGACCAGGACGTCCACCCGCCCCCACTCCTCCAAGACCCGCCGCACCGCCGAGTCGACCTCGGCCGCCCGGGCGACGTCCGCCTCCACGGCGATCGCCCGGCCGCCGTCCGCCAGGATCCCCTCCGCCACCCGCTTGGCGCGGGACGCCTCGGCGTCGTTCACCGCCACCCGCGCCCCCTCCCGGGCGAAGCGCCGGGCGGTCGCCTCGCCGATCCCGCTCCCGGCCCCGGTGATCAGCGCGACCCGCTCCGCGAGCCTCACGCCGCCTGCTCCCCCCGCGCGAGGAGGAGCGTCCACTCGGCCTCCAGCACCCGCTCCTCCCGCTGGTTCAGCACCGCCACCGAGAAGACCACGGTCCCCCGGTCCGGCTTGGCCGACTCTTTCCGCTCCTTCACGGTCAGCTCGGTGTGAATGGTGTCGCCGTGGCGGACCGCCCCGCTGAAGCGGATCCGGTCCATCCCCAGGAGGGCCAGGGTCGTCCCCTCGAAGATCCCGAGCTGGTTGGCCTGGCCGGTGGCGATGGCCAGGGTCAGCGTCCCGTGGGCGATCCGCCCCTTGAGCGGGGTCCGCCGCGCCGTCTCCTCGTCCACGTGGAGGGGGTTGTAGTCCCCCGAGAGCCCGGCGAAGAGGGAGACGTCCCCCTCGGTGATGGTCCGGGCGGCGGTGGTGAAGGTCTCCCCGACGTCGAACTCCTCGAAGAAGCGGCCGCGCGGCGTCCAGGGCATGGCGACTCCTAGGCTGACCCGAGGATCGGCGGGCGATCCAGGTCCCGGCCGATGATGAGACGGAGGATCTCCGAGGTCCCGCCCCCCAGGAGGAGGAAGCGGGCGTCACGGAAGTAGCGCTGGACCGGGTACTCCATGGCGAAGCCGTAGCTGGCGTAGATCCGGGAGGCCTCGTCCGCGATGGTGTTGGCCGCCTCGGAGGCGACCAGCTTGGCCATCGCCGCCTCGCGGGTGGCCGGGCGCCCCTGGTCGAGGCACCAGGCGGCGTGGTAGACCAGGAGGGTCGAGGTGTGGAGCAGCGTCAGCATGTCGGCGAGCTTGAAGGCGATCGCCTGGTGCTGCCCGATCGGCTTGCCGAAGGCGACGCGCTCCCGCGAGTACCGGAGCGCCGCCTCGTAGGCGGCGCGCCCGACCCCGAGGGAGAGGGCCCCGGTCATCACCCGGATCTCTGAGAGGATCGTCCCTACCTTCTCGACGCCCCCGCCCTCGCCGCCCAGGAGGTGCCCCGGCGGGACCTGGACGTCCTCCAGGTGGACCTCGCCGGTCTCCGAGCCTCGGATCCCGAGCTTCTCGATCCGCTTCCCCAGGGTGACCCCCGGCATCTCGCGGTCCACGAGGAAGAGGGCGATCGACTCCATCCCCCGCTCCTTCGAGGTCTTGGCGCAGACGGTCAGGAAGTCCGCCACGGGGGCCGAGGTGACCCAGGTCTTGGTCCCGCGCAGGACGTAGCCATCGCCCGCCCGCTCGGCAAAGGTGCTGATGGCCGCCACGTCGGACCCGGCCCCGGGCTCGGTGAGGGCGAAGGTCCCGATCTTCTCCCCCCGGAGGGCGGGGACCAGGTAGCGCCGGCGCAGCTCCTCCGAGCCGTACTTGAAGACGAAGTGGGTCCCCATGAGGGACTGCATCGCCCAGGCCGCCGCGATGGCGAGGGAGCCCCGCGCCAGTTCCTCAGAGGCCAGGCAGTAGGTGACCATGTCGGCGCCGACGCCGCCGAAGGCCTCCGGGTAGCGGAGGCCGAAGTAGCCGAGCTCGCCGAGCCGGCGGAAGACGGCCAGGGGGAACTCGCCGCGGCCGTCCACGCCCTCGGCGATGGGGAGGATCTCGGCCTCCACGAACCCGGCGACCGCGCGCCGGAAGGCTTCCTGCTCCTCGGTGAGGCGGAAGTCCACCGCTCCCCCTCCACGCCCCGGTCCGGGACCGCCCCCGGGCGATCAGCCCGCGGTTACGCGGGGACCTTCGGCACTCCGGCCAGGGCCTCCCGGACCCGCTCCTGCGGGTACTCGTAGTCCTCCAGCTTCCCCGCCAGGTAGCGCTCGTAGGCCCCCAGGTCGAAGTGGCCGTGGCCGCAGAGGTTGAAGACGATCGCCTTCCGCTCCCCGGCCTCGCGGCAGCGGAGGGCCTCGTCGATGACGACCCGGATGGCGTGGGCCGGCTCCGGGGCCGGAAGGATCCCCTCCGCCCGGGCGAAGGCGACGGCGGCCTCGAAGGTCGGGAGCTGGTGGACGGCGACCGCCTCGATCGCCTTGGCGTCGTAGAGCGCGCAGACCAGCGGAGCCATCCCGTGGTAGCGGAGGCCGCCGGCGTGGATGGGGGCCGGGATGAAGGAGTGGCCCAGGGTGTACATCTTGATGAGCGGCGTGCTCCGGGCGGTGTCGCCGAAGTCGTAGACGTAGAGCCCCTTGGTCAGGCTCGGGGCGGCCTGGGGCTCGACCGCGATCACCCGGAGATCCCGGGCCTTGCCGGCGAGCTTGTCGGCGAGGAAGGGGAAGGCGAAGCCGCCGAAGTTCGAGCCGCCCCCCACGCACCCGACCAGGATGTCCGGGCGCTCCTCCGCCAGCTCGAGCTGCCGCTTCGCCTCCAGGCCGACGACGGTCTGGTGCATGAGGACGTGGTTCAGGACCGAGCCGAGCGCGTACTTGGTGTCCTCGCGCTGGGCCGCGTCCTCCACCGCCTCCGAGATGGCGATCCCCAGGCTCCCCGGCGAGGCCGGGTCCTGGGCCAGCACGGCGCGCCCCGCGTGGGTGTCGGGGCTCGGGCTCGGGACCACCTGCGCCCCCCAGGTCTCCATCATGACCCGGCGGTAGGGCTTCTGCTCATAGGAGATCCGGACCATGTAGACCTTGCACTCGAGGTCGAAGAAGCGGGCGGCCAGGGCGAGGGCCGAGCCCCACTGCCCCGCCCCGGTCTCGGTGGTCAGGCGCCGGACCCCCTCCTGGCGGTTGTAGTAGGCCTGGGCCACCGCGGTGTTCGGCTTGTGGCTCCCGGCCGGGCTCACGCCCTCCCACTTGTAGTAGATGCGGGCCGGGGTGTCGAGGGCTTGCTCCAGGCGCAGGGCCCGGTGGAGCGGGGTCGGCCGCCAGAGCCGGTAGATCTCCCGCACCGGCTCCGGGATCTCGATCCAGCGCTCCCGGCTCACCTCCTGCTTGATCAGCTCCACGGGGAAGAGCGGGGCGAGGTCCTGGGGCCCGATCGGCTGGCCGGTCCCGGGGTGGAGGACCGGGGGGAGCGGCGCGGGGAGGTCGGCCTGGATGTTGTACCAGCGAGTCGGGAGGTCCTGCTCGCCCAGGAGGAACCTGGTCTGGGGCATCGGCGGTCTCCTCAGGGTCTCGCCAGGGCGACCTCGTAGTCGGCGCGCGCGGCCGGGTCGGCGAAGAGGCCCGGCGGGATGCGGTAGCCGTCGAACTGGTAGAGGCGTTCCGGGTAGCGGCGATCGACCCGGACCCCCTCGCCCAGGAGCCTGAGGGGCCCGCCCCGCGTCGTCTCCACGATCCGCTCCACCGCCTCGCGCGGGCCGGCCAGGGCCTCGACCGGGAGCGGGACGCCGATGACCCGGAAGGGGAGGAGGAAGCGGGTGGACTTGGGCGGGAACGGCGCGCGCCGCGACCGCGCGACGATCGCCTCCTTGGGGAGCGGCGGGAGCCGGACCAGGAGAGTCTCGGGCTGCTCGAGGTAGCGGGGCGCCTCCTCGTCATCCACGTAGGAGCGGCCGACGGCGCCGTTCCCCGTGAGGTCGCGCTCCACCTCGCGGGCGAGGTCGTACGCCGCCAGCGGGTCCAGCCCCTGGCGCCCGTAGACGCGCCCCTCGTAGTGGCAGACGAAGCCCGCGCCGGGCCCCTCGGCGAGCCCGAGCGCCCGCGAGAGGGCGGCGAAGCGGGCGCCGCTCACGCCCTCGAGGACCCGGCACCAGGTCCGGACCCGCACCCCGGGACTCTCCAGGACGACGGTCTGGGCGAGGACCCAGCGCGCCCCCCACGTCTTCAGGAGCACCCGGACCCGGTGGTTGCCGTCCAGGACCAGGCCGGAGGCGCGGTCCACGATGATCGGCCAGCTGAAGACGCCGGCCGCCCGGAGGAGGCGGCTCACGCGGGCCTCGCCCTCGGGGAAGGTCTCCTCGTGGAGGACCACCCCCTCGAGGGGCAGGACGGCGACGCTTCCCCGGACCTCGTGCTCGGATTCCATGTCGGCCCAAGAAATTCTTGTATCTCCAACACTTTACCGGCGCGGTCCGCGATGTGTCAACAGCCTTTTTCCCCGTCGGAGCGCGGCCCTTGACACCTTTCACGGCTCTTGGGTACTGTAGGGCCGGGAATCGCCATGCGGACGTACAGTTCCCGCGAGGGGATGGACGAGCGCTACTTCCAGACCGTCAGGCAGATGATGGAGAGCCAGGCCTACCGGGAGCTGGCCGCCGCCCGGCTTTTCGGCCATGGGCTCCAGTTCGTCCCCGAGCTCCGGTGGCTCGAGTACGTCGCCGAGAGCGTCCACGAGGAGGTCGAGCACCTCGAGGCCGTGACCGGGATCTACGAGCGCCTGACCGGAGAGGAGCTGCTCCCGAGGGTCCTGGCGCGCCTCGAGGAGCGGCCCGTGGGGTTCGTGGGCTCCTGGTTCGAGCTGGCCATGGCCCAGTTCCTCTTCGACCGCGGCGGCTTCTGGCAGCTTCGGGAGTACGAGGCGTGCTCCTTTCTCCCCTACCGGGAGATCGTGGGGGATGGGCGAGCAGCTCGTGGTGGAGCTCTGCCGGAGCGGGGAGCACGAGGCGACCAAGCAGCCGTACTTCGAGAAGTGGCTGCGGGAGGGGCTCCTCTCCTTCGGCCGGCCGGGGACGGAGGGGAACCGGTACGCCATCAGCGTGGGGATCAAGCGGCGGGATTCCGGCGAGGTGATGCAGGACTACCTGACCGACATCAAGCCGGTCGTCAAGGCCTGCGGCCTCGCCTTCCCCACCCCTGAGGCCCTGGGGCTCGAGATGCCGACCTGGATCGACTGGAGCCTCGACGGCGTCAAGCCGGCCGAGGCCGGCCGCTGGACCCCCAGGGCGGAGCGGGGCTAGCCACGATCTTGAGCAATCCAGCGCATCCGGGCCGTGGTGCGCCGGGGATGCCCCGCCGGAGCGAATTCCGATCGAGCCGTAGCGGGCCGCGAAGCGCAGGGCGGCGCCGCGCCCCGAGC
>JACPHL010000183.1 GCA_016188625.1 Candidatus Rokuibacteriota bacterium
CCGCTACCTGGAGCTGCGCTTCGACACCCCGGCGCGCGTAGCCTTCACGCTGACGAACGCAGGGAATAGCCCGCTGCGCCTGAACGGGGTGCCGCCGGTCATCCTCAAGGCCGGCTGCTGACCGCCCAAGGCGGTCGTCGGGCAGACGACCATCAAGCCCGGAGGAGCCACGACCCTCCTGCTCGAGTTTACGATGCACCCCGGGATGGGGGGCTACCACGAGTTCTGGGTGCCGGTGCGGACGAACGATCCGGCCGCCCCGGAGCAACGGCTCGTCGTCCGCTCGAGCTGGGGCCCGTGACCGGGCGGAAGCGGACACGACTCCTCTGGCACGGATTCTGCAACCACAGATTGATCGGCCACGCATGGCCGGAGAGGAGGTGAGCGACGATGCAACGGTTCGTGGGTATCGCGATCCTGGTGCTCGCCCTGGCACTGGCGGGCGGCGTGGCCCTTGCCCAGATGGGCGGCGGCCCGCCAGCCGGCATGATGGGGCCGGGCATGATGATGGGCCCTGGCATGATGGGCGGCGGCATGATGGGAGGAGCGACCGGCCAGTCCGGCTGCCCCGGCATGACGGCGACCGGCCCGTCCGGGGCCCAGATCAGCGAGGATCAGGCCAAAGAGCTGGCCCAACAGTACGCGAACAAGTACCTGAAGGGGTTCGCCGTGGACAAGGTCCTGCCCTTCACCGGGATGCACATGCCGATGTACTCGGTGGAGCTGAAGGGCCCCAACGATGAAGTCCGGGTCCTCCACATCAATCCCTGGGGCCAGGTGATGCCGTTCGGCGGCCCCTGGCGCCGCGCGGGATAGAGACAACATCACCAGCGCGACCCCCGAGGACGATCCGTCCCGGGGGTCGTCTTTTTCCTCCAGATCCCGCTGACAGTCTGTCAGCCACCTCCTGTCCTGCGGCCCCGATCCTGCCAGGTTGTCAGTGCGTCCTCGGGCGGACGGCCCCGGGCCCCTGGAACCGCTTGATTTTCCGCTGCTTCTAGGCGCCCGCTCCGGCACGGGAAATGCAAAACTCCAGGTAAGGGAAAGAAGGTGAGAACGATGGAAGCCCTGGCGATCGCGGTCGTCCTGCTGTTGGTGGGACCGCTGGTCATCATCGTGCCGGCCATCCTGATCCTGCTCGGGATCGCCGTGTTCTCCGCCCCCGGGCCGCGTCTGGTGACGAAGGGCTTCCGGTGCCCGTTCCGGAGACGGAGGGTCACCGCGGAGTTCGTGGTCCCAGCGGGAGCAGCCCGACCGCTCTCGGTGGTCTCCTGCACGGCGTTCAAGGACCCGAAGCGGATCAGATGCCGGAGGCCGTGCCTTTCCCTGACCGAGGTCCGCTGGAGCCCGCCCCCCGGGGTCTTCGGGCGCCGGGCGCTGATCTCGGGCGGGGTCGTCGGCCCCGACGGGGACGGCCGCCCCGAGCCCGAGACGGCGCGGCCGGCCGCCTGACGGGATGGCCCGGCCTGGCGCGGCAGGTCCGGCCGGCCTGGCCGGGTTCGCATTTAGACTCCTGGACGATGCATGGGGAGGCGCCTGCCTTCGGCTACGGCCTCTGCCCCCTGATCGCGCTGAACGCGGCGCTCTTCCTCCTCTTCACGCTCTCGTTTCTGGCGCCGACGGTGAGAGCGGATCCTGACAGATCGAGGAGGTGTGCCACATGAAACGGCTGATGGAAGTGCTCACGATGCTGGTGGTCTCTGCTTTGGTCGTTGCCGGAGCGGCTTGGGCCGCCGAGATCGAGGTGACCGCCAAAAAGATCAAGGACGCCGAGGCGCCCAAGATCGACGGCAAGGTGGACAAGGTCTGGGACAGTGTGCGGGCCACCAAGGTCATCGCCTCGGAGGGACCCCAAGGGAAGGTTGAGATCAACCTAAAGGTTCTCTATACGGACAAGGAGATCTTCTTTCTCTTCCAGTGGCCCGACAAGACGGAAAGCCTGAGCCGCTTCTTCGAGTTCGACGGAAAGGAGTGGAAGAAGTTCAAAGGAAACGAGGACCGGTTGAATCTGGCCTGGGACATCGACAACACGGTCAAAGACTTTCCTAAGAAAGGATGCGCCGCGGTCTGCCACAAGGTGGACAAAGAAGTCGAGCTCAAGACCAACGCGGCGGACGAGCGTGTGGACATCTGGCACTGGAAGGCCCAGCGGTCGAACCCCGCGGGATATGCGGATGATCAGTGGCTGGGTCATGAGGCCAAGAAGATCATCTACGAGGGGCGGGAGATCGCTCGGTACCGTGGAAACGACGCCGCCACGAGTGGTGCTGGAAAGGGCAACTGGGACAAGGAGGCCAAACGACCGAAGTATACCTTCAAGGAAGGTGTGAGTGCCGGCCCTATCCTCCACGAGAAAGACGCGGTGGAGATCAAAGACTTCGGGAAGTTCAAGGCCGGAGATCGCCTCCCCTTAGAGACGGTGACGCGCCCGGCGGGAAGCCGCAGCGACGTCGATGCCAATGGAGTCTGGAAGGACGGCCGGTGGGCATTGGAGTTCAGACGGGCCCGTGCCACCGAGGATAAGCAGAATGACGTCCAATTCGTCGACCCCGGCCGCCCTTACTACTTCGGAATCTCGGTGCATGATAACGAGACCGACGACAACCACTCCCACACCGG
This sequence comes from Candidatus Rokuibacteriota bacterium, assembly GCA_016188625.1. Classification (GTDB taxonomy): domain Bacteria; phylum Methylomirabilota; class Methylomirabilia; order Rokubacteriales; family JACPHL01; genus JACPHL01. The sequence continues at coordinate 2,620 of JACPHL010000183.1, forward strand.
GGAGACCGTGCTGAAGCTCATCCTGAAGTAGCGCTGGCTCTTCCGCGGCGAGTTGAAGTGACGGGTGATCCTGCTCTCCACCGACCCCTCACCCGCCGGCGGCGTCGACAATTGGCACCGGGCTTGCACTTGGGAGAGAAGCCATGGAGGAATTCGTGAGGAGCTACGGGCCCTGGATCCTGCTGGCCGCGGTCTTCGTCGCCATGCACTGGTTCGGAGCCGGATGTGGCGGCCACCGGCGCGACGGCGAGAAGCCCCACGGGCCGGGCGGGGAGAAGGACCCGCCTTCCGGGCGGGCGCGCGGCTGCCGCTGACGCCCCAGGCCGGGGAGCTGGGAACGCCCGTGGGGAGCGAGCGCCAGACCTTCCGGATCAGCGGCATGCACTGCGCGGGGTGCATCGCGAAGGTCGAGGCCGCCATCGGCGGGCTCGACGGGGTCACCCAGGTCGCGGTGAGCCTGGAGCCAGGGCTGGCGCGCGTGGCGTTCAACCCCGCCCGCGTGGCGCCCGCGAGGATCGCCCAGGCCGTCCGCGAGCTGGGCTACGCCGTCGAGGAGCGCCTCGAGGGGCAGACCGCCCTGGACCGGGAGCAGGCGCTCCGGCAGGCGGAGATCCGCCGGCAGGCGCGGTGGATGGCCGTGGCCTGGCCGATCTCCGTCATCATCATGGCCGGGACCTGCCGCGAGTACTGGGTCCTCCCTGCCCTGATCCCGGAGTGGCTGGGGCGGCCGTTCACCCTCTTCCTCCTGGCCACGCCCGTGGTGCTGGGGCCGGGCTGGCAGTTCTTCGCCCAGAGCGCGCGCGGCCTGGCCCGCGGCGTCACGGACATGAACCTCCTCTACGCCACCGGAATCGGGGCCGCCTACCTCATCGGGGTCCTCAACACCTTCTTCCCGGACGCCGGCTTCGGGGGCGAGAAGGCGATCTTCTTCGAGTCCGCGGTGCTCCTGACCGCGTTCGTCATCCTGGGGAAATACCTGGAGGCGCTCACGCGCGGGCGGGCGTCCGAGGCGATCCGCAAGCTGATGCGGCTCCAGCCCAAGATCGCGCGCGTGGTCAGGGACGGCGAGGAGCGGGAGGTCCCGGCCGATGAGGTCGAGGTGGACGACGTGGTCCTGGTCCGGCCCGGGGAGCAGATCCCGGTGGACGGCGTGGTGCTGGACGGCTACTCCGCGGTGGACGAGTCGATGCTGACCGGGGAAAGCCTGCCGGTGGAGAAGCAGACGGGCGCGGTGGTTTCGAGCCACCAAGGGGGGAAGCGAGACCGCCCTGGCCCAGATCATCCGGCTCGTGGAGGAGGCCCAGGCGTCCAAGGCGCCTATCCAGAAGCTGGCCGACTGGGTGGCCGGCCACTTCATCCTGGGGGTCCACGTCCTGGCCCTGACCGTCTTCGCCTTCTGGTTCCTGGCCGGCTACCGCCTCTTCTTCGACCCGGCCTCGTCGTTCATCCTCTCCCCGGCCGTGCTGGGAGAGATCGGGGTCTTCGGCTTCGCCCTCCTCCTCTCCATCACGGTCCTGGTGATCTCCTGCCCGTGCGCCGTGGGGATGGCCACGCCCAGCGCCATGATGGCGGGGACCGGCAAGGGCGCCGAGCACGGGGTCCTCTTCAAGGGGGCCGATGCGATCGAGGCCACGACCAAGGTGCGGACGGTGATCTTCGACAAGACCGGCACCCTGACCCGCGGGGAGCCGTCGGTCACCGACGCCCTGCCGCTGCCGGGGATCCGCCGGGAGGAGCTGCTCCGGTGGGCGGCCGTGGCCGAGACCGTCTCCGAGCACCCCCTGGGCGAGGCGATCGTGCGGGCCGCGCGCGAGGCCGGGGTCGGCACGGAGCACCCCGACTCCTTCCAGGCCATCCCCGGCCACGGCGTGGAGGCGGGCTGGCACGGGCGGAAGATCCTCCTCGGCACCCGCCGGCTCCTGGCGCTCCGGGGCGTGGAGATCCGGGGTGACCAGGAGGAGCTGCTCCAGCGCATCGAGTCCGAGGGGAAGACGGCTATGCTCGTGGCCGTGGACGGATGGATCGCCGGCATCGTGGCGTGCGCCGATACGCTGAAGCCCTTCGCCCGGGAGGCGGTGGCCGCGCTCCGCGGGGCGGGGCTCGAGGTCCTGATGCTCACCGGCGACAACCGCCGGACCGCGGCCGCCATCGGCCGGATGCTCGGGATCGATCGGGTGCTCGCCGGGGTGCTCCCCGAGACCAAGGCCGACGAGGTGGCGCGCCTCCAGGCCGAGGGCCGCGGCGTGGCGATGGTCGGGGACGGGATCAACGACGCCCCCGCCCTGGCCCGCGCCGACGTGGGGATCGCCATCGGTTCCGGCACCGACGTCGCCAAGGAGACCGGCCACGTGATCCTGATCAAGGACGACCCGCGCGATGTCGTGGTGGCCCTCGAGGTGGCGAGGGCCACCATGCGGAAGGTCAGGCAGAACCTCTTCTGGGCCTTCGCCTACAACACCCTGGCCATCCCGGTCGGCGCCGGGCTCCTCTACCCCCTCTTCAAACTCATCGTGAGCCCCGAGCTGGCCGCGCTCCTGATGGCCGTGAGCTCCCTCACCGTGACGCTCAACACGCTCCTGCTCCGAGGGTTTATCCCGGCCTCGAAGCAGGCCGCCTGGAGGACCGCCTCATGACCTCCGGTGAGCGCCGGGTCGGCCGGCTCGCCGCCCTCGGGTACACGGGGGTCTCCCTTGCCGCGGCGGTCGGGTTCTTCGGCCTGGCCCGCTGGGTCGGGGAGGCCCCGCCGCTGGCGATCCTGGGCGGGACGGTCTGGGTCTTCATCCTCTCCATGATCGTCTCCATGCCGCTGGTCTCCGGGTGGACGAAGCGGGAGACCTCGGAACGCACGGGAGGGGGTGGCCGCCGGGCCCCGATGGCCCTGACGCTGGGCGTCTGGCTCTGCGCGCTGCCGCTCGTCCTGCTCCTGCTCGGCCCGCTCTTCGGGTGGAAGGTGACCGCGTTGACGGCCGGAGGGCTGCTGGTGGTCCTGACCCTGATCTGCTGGGGCGTCTGCACCGCGAAGGCGTCGAGCCTTCAAGAAAGGAGGTAAGGCGATGGCGAAGGATCCGGTCTGCGGGATGGACGTGGACGAGAGGAAGGCCGCGGCCACGGCGATCTACCAGGGGAAGACCTACTACTTCTGCGCCGTGGCGTGCAAGAGCACCTTCCAGAAGGACCCGGAGAAGTACGCGGCCGCTGAGAAGGGCGGGACAAAGGGATGCGCGTGAGGAAGACGCGGAAGCCGAGCGCGGGTGGGGGCGCCGCAGATCCCTGGGAGGAGGCGCTGGCCGCGCGCCTGCGCCGCCTCCCGCGGCCGCGAGCTCCGGCCCGACTCAGGCGGCGGATCCTCGCGGCCATCGCCGCCCTTGAGAAGGAGGCGAAAGATCATGAAACGGCTCACGATCCCAGGAACGGCGCTGTCGCTCGGGCTCTTCTTTGATGTGACCTTCGCCCTGTGCGCCCTCTGGGGGCTCGTGGTCCCGGCGGCCTGGGAGCCCATGGCCCGGATCTGGGAGGCGGTCTTCCCGGGCTTCACGTGGCTGACCCCCCAGAGTTTCCTCCTGGGGCTGGTGGAGGCCTTCCTCTACGGCTGGTACGTCGCGCTGGTCTTCGTCCCGCTATTCAACCACTTCGAAAGCCAGCGGCCGGCAGAGGTCGGGGCGCCCACGATGGGGCTGCCAGGAGAGGCCGCGCATCATCCCTGAGCGAAAGCGGGGGGTGCTAGAGAGCCATGCACGGCGAGGGGATCGCCTACGGCTACGGCTTCTGGTCGCTGGTGGTCGTGAACGCGGCGATCTTCGTGCTATTCACCCTCTCCTTCCTCGCTCCCGTCAGGCGGCGCGAATGGCACTCGTTCGGGGTGTTCACAGCCTTCGCGGTGGCGCTCTTCACGGAGATGTACGGCTTCCCGCTGACCATCTACGCGCTGACCGCCATCCTCGGGAGCCGATACCCGGCGCTGAACCCCTTCTCGCACGCCTCGGGCCATCTCTGGATCACCTTTCTCGGCGGCGGACCCTGGATGTTCGCGCTGA
>JACPHL010000184.1 GCA_016188625.1 Candidatus Rokuibacteriota bacterium
ATGAGGGACGCGCTGAGCTTCGCGAGGAGATTGATCAGGGCCCACGAGTCGCCCCCCAGGAGGCTGATGGGGACGAGGTAGATCGGCAGCGCCAGGAGGGCCGGCAGGATGGGGTAGCCCGAGTGGTAACGGCCCCCCACGCGCTGCACCCAGGGCGGCAGGGGCGTTCCCTCGAGCTCGCCGACGAAGAAGCCATCGAGGGTCAGGGTGCCATCGCGGATCAGCGCGACCGGGAGGAGCCGCGTGGGGATCGTGTCCTGCGAGCTGATCTCCCGGAGGTTGAGGTTGTAGAGGAGGAAGCTCCCGAAGAAGAGGAGGAGACCGGCTCGAAGCTTCACGTCGGCGTAGACGCCCCTGGGGGCCTCCGACCGTGGATGGCGCTCAGGGCGGGCCTTACGGGAGGAAGGGCCCGACCGCGCCCTGGGCCAGCCCGATGAGCGGGCCCGGGGCGAGGCCGAGGTGGAGGGTCCCCCAGACCGCCACCGCGAGCCCAAGCCCGGCGGCCGGGGTGAGGGCCGCCACGACCGGCTCCCCCTCGGGCTCCCGCATGTACATGTAGACGATCAGGCGGAGGTAGTAGTAGGAGGCGATGACCGCGTTGAGGACCGCGAGGATCGCCAGCCCCACGTAGCCGGCCTCGATGGCCGCGCTGAAGAGGTAGAACTTCCCGACGAACCCCGCGGTGGGCGGGAAGCCGATCAGGGAGAGCAGGAAGAGCGCCAGGAGCAGGGCCAGGAGTGGGTGGCGCGCGGCCAGGCCCGCGTAGTCGCCGAGCTGGACTGCCTCCGCTCCCCGCCGCTCCAGGAGGAGGATGACCCCGAAGGCGCCCGCCGTCATGAAGGTGTAGGCGGCGAGGTAGTAGAGGACCGCCGCGGCCCCAAGCTGCGTCCCGACCACGACCCCGATCAGCATGTACCCCACGTGGGCGATGGAGGAGTAGGCGAGCATCCGCTTCAGGTTCGACTGGGCGATCGCCACCACGTTCCCGAGGGTCATGGTCAGGGCGGCCAGGATCCAGACCAGGACGAGCCAGTCCGGCTGGAGCCCCCGCATCGGCCCCAGGAGGACCCGGAGGAGCGCGGCGAAGGCCGCGGCCTTCGAGCCGGTGGCGATGAGGGCCGTGATGGCGGTCGGCGCCCCCTCGTAGACGTCCGGGGCCCACATGTGGAAGGGGACCGAGGAGATCTTGAACCCGAACCCCACCAGGAGCAGGCCCAGGCCCGCGAAGAGGAGCGGGTCGCGCCCGAGCTCCGCCCGGGCGAGGGCCTCGGCCAGGCGCGGGAGGCTCGTGGTCCCGGTCGCCCCGTAGATCAGCGCGATCCCGTACAGGAAGAAGCCGGTGGCGAAGGCCCCGAGGAGGAAGTACTTCATGGCCGACTCGTTGGACGCGGGCCGGGTACGGAAGAACCCGGCCAGGACGTAGAGGGAGAGCGACATCAGCTCGAGGCCCAGGAAGATGATCAGGAGGTCCGTCCCCGCGGCCATGAGCATCATGCCGAGGGCGGCGAAGAGGACGAGGATGTAGTACTCGCCCTGCTCGATCCCCTGCCGGCGGATGTACCCGTGCGAGAGGAGGAGGACCAGGCCGGTGGCGACGCAGAAGAGGAGGTTGAAGAACAGGGCGAACTCGTCCAGGGCCACCATCTCCCGGAAGGCCGTCTCGCGCTGGCCCCAGAGGAGGCCTGTGGCGAGCCCGGCCAGGGCGAGGCCCAGGAGGCCGACGGCGGCCACGTGCCCCTTCCGCTCCTTCGGGGGGAGGAGGTCGAGGAGGAGGCAGGCGAACCCGGTCCCGGTCACGAGGAGCATCGGGGTGATGACCCGCCAGCCGATGACCGGGAAGGCCAGCTCCACCTAGAACCCTCCCCCGAGCCAGGCGACGAGCCCGGGGCCCTCGGCCGCCACCCGGGCCTGGACCTCGGCGATGAGCCGCGCCACCGACGCCTCCATGGCCCCCAGGAACGGCTTGGGGTAGACCCCGATCCAGACGATCAGGAGCAGGATCGGCACGAGCGTCGCGAGTTCCCGGGCGTTCAGGTCGGGGAGGTGGCGGACCTCGTCGTGGCGCACCTCGCCGAAGACGACGCGCTGGTACATCCAGAGCATGTAGACGGCGGCGAAGATGATCCCGGCTGTCGCGAGCACGGCGAACGGCCGGCTCACCTGGAAGGCCCCGACCAGGATGAGGAACTCGCCCACGAACCCGTTCAGTCCCGGCAACCCGATCGACGAGAGCGTGACGAACAGGAACACCGCCGAGAAGACCGGGACGATGGCCCACAGGCCGCCGAAGTCGGCGATCATGCGGGAGTGCCGCCGCTCGTAGATCATGCCGACCAGGAGGAAGAGCGCGCCGGTCGAGAGCCCGTGGTTGACCATCTGAATGATCCCGCCGACGACGCCCTGGGCGTTCAGCGCGAAGAGCCCGAGCATCACGAAGCCCAGGTGGCTCACCGAGGAGTAGGCGATCAGCTTCTTGAGGTCGGGCTGGACCATCGAGACCCAGG
>JACPHL010000191.1 GCA_016188625.1 Candidatus Rokuibacteriota bacterium
CCGGCCGCTCTGATGGGGAGCCTCTCCATGGGCGTTGCGAGCGATCTCATCTGGGTGGCCCTGGGCCTGCTCGCGGTGGCGGCTGTCTGGCTGATCTCCTGACGGGGAGAGGCCCCGCGCCGCAAAGGGAGGAGGAAAGCCATGCGGAAGGTCATCGCTCTGACGGTCGCTCTGAGTCTCGTCACCCTCACCCTGGGTGCCTGCGCCACGGACTCCATGAGCCCGAGGACGGGCCAGGGCGCCGCGGTGGGCGGCGGGCTCGGCGCGGTGGCGGGGGCCCTGATCGACAAGAACAACCGCTGGCGGGGCGCGGTCCTCGGGGGGGTCATCGGCGCGGTGGCCGGGGGGACCCTGACCGAGATCAGCGCCCGGGCGGGGCGGGAGGCGGCCCAGACCGGCAAGCCCGTTCAGTACGAGTCCACCGACGGCTTCCAGCGGGTGGAGGCCGAGCCCGCGGGGACGACCACGAGCGGGTGCAAGCAGGTCCGCGAGCGGATCTACCAGGAGGGCAAGCTCGTCCGGGAGCAGACGAGGGAGATCTGCTAGGTGCCTCGGAGGGGGGCTCTGCCCCCCTCCCGCTCGAGGGGAGCAGGATGACGATTGAGGCCTCGCCCGGGAGCCGCATGAAACTCGGCCTCGCCCTGGGCCTCCTGCTCGTCCTGGTGGCGGCCGTCCCGGCCGTCGCGGAGGAGCGGGTGTCGCTCTCGGGCTCGGTGAACTACTCGCGCGGCGATTACGGGACCGACGAGGACACTACGCTCCTCTACGTCCCGTTCACGCTCCGGGTGAGGCCGACCGAGCGGCTCACCCTGGGGGTGACCGTGCCGTATATCCGGCAGACCACCCAGGCCGTCGTGTTCACCGGCGGCGGGGTCGCCAGGCGCGGAGACCAGGAGCGCCGGGTCGAGCCGCGCCGGACCGAGGAGGGGCTGGGGGACATCCTGGTGAAGGGGGAGTACGTCCTGCTCCGGGAGGGGCTGGTCCTCCCCGAGATCGCCGGCGCGGTCAAGGTCAAGGTCCCGACCGCCGACGAGGATCGCGGGCTCGGGACCGGCGAGTTCGACGAGACCATCGGCCTGGGCCTCGGCAAGACCCTCCTCCCGCGCCTGGTCGGCTATCTCGATCTGGCCTACACCTTCGTCGGGTCGCCGCCCGGGGAGCAGTTCGACAACGTCTTCGCCTGGAGCGTCGGGGCCGCCTACCTGCTCGCCCAGCCGGTCACCCTGTTCGCGTTCCTCGACGGAGCCACGGCCGTCGCCCCGGACCAGGACGACCCGCTGGAGCTCCGGGCCGGGGCCGAGTTCAAGCTCACCAGGGCGGTACGGCTCACCGGCTCGGGGAGCGTCGGGCTGAGCGACGGGGCGGCCGACTACGGCGCCTCGGCGGGGCTCGCGTTTCGCTTTTGACGATGCCCTGCGTCTTCGAGACCTGGCCCGCCAGCCTGCGGGCCGCGCGACGACAGGAGCTCGTTCGGGAGGTTCAGCCGCTGTGCAGTGAGCGGGTGACCGTCCACCCGGCGGCGACCTCGCCGGCGAAGGAGGGGGTATAACCGGCGCGGTCACGGAGGATGACCGGAAAAAGGAAAAGGGATGGAGCAGATTCTCCCGAGGGGATTCCTGTGGGGCTTTGCCGTCGCGCTGCAGTTGCTGGGCGTGGTCTTGATGCTGTGCCTTTTCGAGAGCACCAAGGGGGGCGTCTGCGACTGGGTCGTGGACCCCGTCTGGTTGGTCGTCAGGTCGATGAGGCGCTTCCTTAGCGGGTAGGGCTCAGCGCGCCACGACCTCCATCTCCAAGAATGTGCTATATTACGCTCGGGATGCCCGGGAGCGTGAGAACCCGAAACGCTGCTGACCATTGGAGGGTGCGCACCATGGCTCGTGAACGGTTCCTCCGACCCCGCTGGCTCGCGTACCCCCTCATCGCCTGGGGGCTCCTCTTCTGCCTGCTCCCCAACCCCGCCCTGGGGGCGCCGCTGCCGTCCCAGGTCACCGAGGGCGGGAGCGCCGGCGACCTGGACCGGCTCCGCCAGGCCCTCGAGCTCCAGATCGTCAAGGAGCAGCTCGGCCAGCTCGGGCTCACCCCTGAGGAGGCCCAGGCCAAGCTGGCCTCCCTCGCCCCGGACGAGATCCACCAGCTCGCGGTCCGGGTCCAGGAGGTCCAGGCCGGCGGGAACGGCGTCGAGCTGGTGGCGGTCGTCCTCCTGGCGGTCATCCTCTTCATCGTCATCCTGGAGCTCCTCGGACGGCGGGTGATCTCGCGCGGATGACGGCCGTGTCCTCGGGCGCGCCGTGAGCACCCGGATCCTCCGGGACGCCAGCGGAGCGGACGTCACCCTCCCCGACCCGCCCCGGCGGATCGTCTCCCTGATCCCCTGCATCACCGAGATCCTCTTCGCCCTCGGCCTCGACGAGGCCGTGGCCGGGGTCACCCGCTACTGAACCGAGCCCAGGGCCCGGGTGGCCTCCAAGCCGAAAGTCGGAGGGGAGAAGGACCCGGACCTGGAGGCGATCCGGGCCCTCGCGCCTGACCTCGTCATCGCCAACATCGAGGAGAACCGGCGCGAGGACGTCGAGCGGCTGCGGGCGTGGGGGATCCCGGTCTACGTGACCTACCCGCGGACGGTGTGGGAGGGCATCCAGCTCGTCCGGCAGCTCGGGGAGGTGACGGGGAGGCTCGAGGCGGCCGAGCCGCTGGCCCGCGACCTAGAGCGGCGCTACCGGGAGATCGTGGCGCAGGCCGGGGCGCGCGCGAAGCTCCGGGTCTTCTGCCCGATCTGGCGCCGCCCCTACATGACGATCAACCGGGACACCTACGTCCACGACATGCTCGCCCTCGCCGGCGGCGCCAACGTCTTCGCCGACCGCCCCGAGCGCTACCCGACGGTGACCCTCGACGAGGTGGCGGCCGAGCGTCCCGAGGTGATCCTCCTCCCCGACGAGCCGTACCGGTTCCGCAAGGCCCACCTCGCCGACTTCGAGCCCTACCCGGGGATCCCGGCGGTGCGGGACGGGCGGATCCACCTCGTGGACGGCAAGCTCCTCTGCTGGTACGGCCCGCGGATCGGTGAGGCCCTCGAGGCCCTGCCCCCCCTCTTTTAACTCGGAGGGGGGCTTCGCCCCCCTTCCGAACCTCCCCCCCCAAATTGCGCGGGCCGGGTACCCCCTGTGAGGGTGCGCGCTCGGAGCGGACCATTCTGGCCGCGAGCCGAGGGTCGAGGGCGAGTGATCCAGACTTGCGTTACTCGGACCGGCCCGAGCCCGGCGCTGGCGCGATCAGTGCCGCCGGGAGCGCGCGCGTCGCGCCGCCGGGCGCTTCGGCGCCGGCACGGTCCTCCGCCGAGGTGGGGCGGCCGCCCGCCGCGTCGCCCCGGCCCCGGCGGCGTCGGCGACCTCGAGGATCGCCTCCACCTCCACGGCGACGCCCATGGGGAGGCCGGCCATGCCCACCGCGGAGCGGGCGTGGCGTCCCGCCTCGCCGAAGACCTCCACCATGAGGTCGGAGAAGCCGTTCACCACCTTCGGCTGGTCCCCGAACCCCTCCGCCGAGTTGACCATCCCGAGGACCTTGACGACCCGTTTGACCCGATCCAGGCTCCCGAGGGCGTCCCGCGCCGAGGCCAGCAGGTTCAGTCCCACCAGGCGCGCGGCCTGGTAGCCCTCCTCGACGGAGAGGTCCTTCCCGAGCCTCCCGATGTAGGTGAGCTGCCCGTCCCTGACCGGGACATGCCCGGCCAGGAAGAGGAGGTTGCCCGTCCGAACGGCCCGGACGTAGTTGGCCACGGGTTGGGGGGTGGCGGGGAGAACGATGTCCAGCTCCACGAGCCGCGCCTCAGCGCCCATGCGATGCGGCCTCCTTGGGGGGGATTGCGATCTCGCGTCATCCTGGCATACGGGGTCGGAACTGTCAACGGGCACCGAGGGGTGCTTGTGGGCCCCAGGCCCCGCTGCTAGAATGACCTCGCTTCCCGCGTCGCCGGGGGCCGCGATGCCATCGCCCAAGGACGCCGCCACCCTGATCCTGACCCGCGACGGCACGGCGGGGCTCGAGGTCCTCCTCCTCGAGCGCCACCCCGCCAGCCGGTTCGCCCCGGGGGCCTTCGCCTTCCCCGGGGGGCGGATCGAGGCCGACGACGCCCCGTCCGACGCGGCGCGCTTCTGCTGCGGCCTGACGGCGACCGACGCGGCACAAGCGCTCCGGGATGTCTCCCCGCCGGGCCGGGCGCTCGGCTTCTGGGTGGCGGGGATCCGCGAGGCCTTCGAGGAGGTGGGACTCCTCCTGGCCTACGAGCGGACCGGCGAGCCGCTCCGACTGGAGGGCGAACCCGGCGCCCGCTTCGCGGCGCACCGCCAGGCCTGCCGGCGCGACCCCCGGGCCTTCTGGCGGATGGTCCGCGACGAGCAGCTCCTCCTGGCCACCGATCGGCTGGCCTACTTCGCGCACTGGATCACCCCGGAGGAGCGGGCCATCCGCTACGACACGCGCTTCTTCGTCGCCGCGACCCTCCCCGGCCAGGTCCCCGACCCCGACGGCGTCGAGGTGGTGAGCTGGCGCTGGCTCGCCCCGCGCCAGGCCCTGGCGCTCCATCGAGAGCGGCGCTTGCTCCTCCCCTTCCCGACCATGAAGAGCCTCGAGGTCCTGGAGGGCTTCGACGGGCTCGCCCCGCTCCTGGCCGCGGTCCGACGCCGGGAGGTCCGGGCCGTCCGCCCGCGGCTCATCGTCGAGGACGGGGAGGAGCGGCTGCTCCTGCCCGGCGATCCCGGCTACTACTGAGGAGGCCGCCATGGCGCGGGTCTATTACGACCAGGACGCGGATCTCGCCGACCTTGCCGGCGAGACCGTGGCCGTCCTCGGCTACGGGATCCAGGGGCGAGCGCAGGCCCTGAACCTCCGCGACTCGGGGGCCACGGTGGTGGTGGGGAACCGCGAGGACGCCTACCGCGCGCAGGCGGTCACCGACGGCTTCGAGGTCCTCCCGATCCCCGAGGCCGCCGCCCGCGGCGACCTCATCCTCCTCCTCGTCCCCGACGAGGTCCAGGGGGAGGTGTACGAGCAGGCGATCCGGCCGGCCCTTGCCCCGGGCAAGGCCCTGGTCTTCGCCCACGGCTTCGCGGTCCGCTACGGGGTCATCCGCCCGCCCGAGGGCGTGGACCTCCTCCTCCTGGCGCCCCGGCTCCCGGGGAAGTACGTCCGCGACCTCTACCTCCGCGGGAGCGGGGTCCCGGTCTACGTCGATGTCGGCCACGACGCGACCGGGCGGGCCCGCCGGCGGGTCCTGGCCCTGGCCAAGGCGATCGGGGCGACGCGGGTCGGGGCGATGGAGGTCTCCTTCGCCCAGGAGACCGAGCTGGACCACTTCTCGGAGCACTTCCTCTACCCCCTGATCTTCACCGCGCTCCGCGTCGCCTACGAGGTGCTGGTGGAGGAGGGGTACGACCCCGAGGCGGCGCTGATGGAGCTCCACGGCTCGGGGGAGGTGGGCGAGGTGCTCCTCGAGGCGGGCCGGGTCGGGCTTGACCGGATGATCGAGACCCTCGCCTCGCCGGCCTGCCAGTACGGGATCTACGCCTACGCGCCCCGGGTGGTCCCCGAGGGGACGCGCCGGCTCATCCGGGAGATCCTCCGCGAGATCCGCGACGGCTCCTTCGCCCGCGAGCTCCTGGCCGAGCAGCGGCAGGGCTACCCCAGGCTCCGGGCGATGCGGGAGGCGGCGCGGGCCCACCCCCTCGCCGCCACCGAGGCGCGCCTCCGGGAGCTGATCCGGCTCCCGCGCTGAAGGGCGCGCCCCCCTCACGGGATCAGCACGAGCTTCCCGAACTGCCTCCCCTCCGTCAGGCGCCGCTGGGCCTCGGCGCCGTCCCGGAGGGGCATGGTGCGGTCGATGATCGCCCGGAGGCGGCCCTGGAAGAGCTGCCCCATCACCGCGCGGAACTCGGGGCGGCTCGCCATCGTGGAGCCGAGGATCCGGAGCTGCCGCCAGAAGACAAGTCGGATGTCGGTCTCGCCGATCGGCCCGGTCGTGGCCCCGCAGGTGACCAGCCGCCCCCCGTTGGCCAGGCTCCGGATCGACCCCTTCCAGGTGGCGGCCCCGACGTTGTCGAGGACCACGTCCACGCCCCGCTTGGCCGTCAGCTCGCGGACGGCCTGGACCCAGTCCTGCTTTGAGTAGTTGATCAGCTCATCAGCCCCAAGCTCCTTTGCTTTTTGGAGTTTTTCTTCAGAGCTCGAGGTCACCACCACCCGGGCGCCGCACAGCTTCCCGATCGGGACCGCCGCAGAGGAGACGCCCCCGCCGACCCCGAGGATCAGGAGGTCCTCGCCGGGGCGCAAGGCCGCCTGGGTGACGAGCATCCGCCAGGCGGTCATGTTCACCAGGATGAAGGCGGCCGCCTCCTCGTAGCCCACGTGGTCGGGGAGGGGGAGGCAGTTGGCGGCCGGGACCGTGACGAGCTCCGCCAGCCCGCCCCGGATGTGCTCGCCGATGATCCCGTACCGCTCGCACATCGAGTCCTCGCCCCGGAGGCACCACTCGCAGCCCCCGCAGGCCAGGCCCGGGTTGACGGCCACGCGGGTCCCCGGCTTGAGCCCGGTCACCTCGCGGCCCACCTCCACCACGTCCCCGGCGATGTCCGAGCCGGTCCAGAAGGGGAGGGGGGTCTTGAGGGCGGGGATCCGCTCGCGGACCCAGAGGTCCAGGCGGTTCAGGGCGCAGGCCCGGACCCGGACGAGCGCCTCGCCGGGGCCGGGGGCTGGGTCGGCGACCTCCTCGTAGCGGAGGACCTCCGGCCCGCCGAATTCGTGGAAGAGGAGGGCCTTCATCGTCCGATCGTGCCCAGAAAAGGCTCAGGGCCTGCAGCCGAAGCGACAGGCCCTGATTATAGCACCCGGCAGGGGCGGGAAAGAGCCGGTCCGCGTCACGCCACCCGCGCGCTCTCGATCCTCGGCTCGCGGATTGCTGGTCCGCTCCGAGCGCGGGCTTGGCCCGCGCCCCCTTGGGGGGGAGGCCCGGAAGGGGGGCGCCAGCCCCCCTCCTGGTCAGTTAGCGCCAGTACCCGGGGATCCAGGCCCAGGTGGAGCCGGTCCAGTGCCAGCCGCCGGGGACCCAGGTATAGCTCGGGTAGGGGTTGACGACCACCGGCGGGGGGACGATCACGACGTGGTGGCCGAAGCCTGGGTGCCCGATGAAGTGCCGGGGCCTGAAGTGGCCGAAGGGGTGGGGCTTGAAGTGGCCGAAGCCGGGGTGCCCCACGAAGCCGTGATGCCTGAAGCCGGGGTGGCCCGCGAAGCCGCGGTGCCTGAAACCGGGGTGCCCCACGAGGCCGTGACCCTTGAAGCCGGGGTGGAACCCCGAGCCGACGAAGACCCCCACGCTCACGTGCCCGGCGAGGGCCTGCGCCGGGATGGCCAGGATGAGCCCCAGCAAGGCGACCAGGATCCCGCCCCACCGACGAATCTGACGTCTCATATGTCGAGACCTCCTTTCCGTCGCTTACCTCTAAGACGTCTCTCGCTCCTTGGACGGTGCACCGGGGCCTCCCATTCGCGCCCGGCCGTCTCAACGGGCTC
>JACPHL010000182.1 GCA_016188625.1 Candidatus Rokuibacteriota bacterium
CGGCGCCGGCGACATCGCCTCGTTGCCGCTGACCAAGCTGGTCCGCGAGGGCGTCATCGTGGATGTCTCCGACGCCGTCGGGGACTGGGACGTCATCACCCCCGGGCAGATTACCGACAAGGTCCAGGTCAAGAGGGGGGACATCCTCGTCATCCACACCGGGTACCACCGGTACTACCAGGGGATGCCCGAGCAGGATCTGACCCGGTACTTCTGCCTGCACCCCGGCGGGACCCGGGAGCTGGCCGAGTGGATGCTGGAGATGGAGATCGCGTGGTGGGGCGTGGATGCCGGGTCCGGCGACCACCCCATGAACACCACCATCCGCTACATGCGGCCGGATCTCACCCGGCGCTTCGAGGAGAAGGTGGGGATGCCGGTGGGGCAGTTCTTCGGGGAGTACGAGTACCGGCACAAAAAGAGCGGCCGCCTCGTCAAGGAGGACCTCTTCCCGCTGCACTACCTCGCCTTCCCCGAGGGGTGCATCCACGCCGAGAACGTGGGCGGGGAGATCGACCTGGTGCTCAACCGGCGGTGCATCATCGGGGCGTTCCCCTGGAAGTTCGAGGGCGGCGAGGCCTGCCCCTGCCGGATCATCGCCTTCTTCGACGTCGGGGAGCCTTCGGTGGAGGAGCTGCGGGGTCCAGGGGTCGGGTGCGGGAAGCCCGGCGATCGGCGCCGGTAGCAGGACGCGTCAGCGGGGGCGGTTTGGGGGGTCACCCTCCGCCGGGTCAGGGGGTGAAAAAATTGGCCCTTCCGGAAATCGCGTGGCTGTCGCTCCCCGTCGGGGACCCTGCCCGCCACACAGAAGGCGGAAGGGCGAAAAAGTTTGGGCCCGCGGGTGCCCCTCCCCTACAATGGAGGCTCCCATGGGCCGCTGCCTTCCCCGGCTCGCGCTCGTCTGGCTCCTCCTGGCGCTCCCGGCCCCCCTGGCGGCCGAGACGCTGCTCCTCGAGGTCCGCTCGACGGGAGGCTCGCCGCGTCCCCGACAGCCCCGCAGGCGACCCTCACGGTGGCGGGCCGGACCGCCATCGTGTTCCGTGACAGCCCGGAGATCCTCGCCGCCGGCCGCCAGGTCCGGCTGGGCGCCGCTGCCCGCCTGCGCAACGGGGAGTGGGAGGTGCCGGGCGAGTTTCTGGTCCGGGCGCTCCCGGCCCTGATCGGGCGCGGCGTCCACGTCGCGGTGACCCCCGCGCCCCCGCCGGGTCCACCCCCCAAGGCGGGTGGGACCGTCGTCACCAAGTCCCCCGGGCCCGCTCAGCCCCCGGCCAAGCTCGCCTCCGTCCAGCGACCGGACCCCGCGCCCCCGCCGGCCCTTCCGCGGGGTGGGATCCGTCTCCTCGACCTCCGCTACCGCTCCTACCCCACCTACACCCGGGTCGTCCTCGAAGGGAGCGCGCCGTTCGAGCCGCTCCTGGTCGAGGCGCCGGGAAGCCTCCTGGTGCGCCTCCCCGGCCTGGCGGTCGCCCCTGATCCGGCGCCCCGGCCGATCGGGGACGGACTGGTCGCCGACCTCGGCTTCGTCGAGGATCGGGGGCTGCCCGGGCTCAGGATCCGGTTCGAGAACCCTCCGGGCTCGCGGAAGGTCTTCCGGCTCGAGGAGCCCTACCGGCTCGTCCTCGACCTCTACCGCCCGCCCGCCCCGCGCCCCCCGTCGGCGACCCCGGGCGCGGCGCCGCCCGTCCACATCGTCCTGGACCCCGGTCACGGCGGCCACGACCCCGGGGCCATCGGGCCCGGGGGACTCAAGGAGAAGGAGCTGGTCCTGGACGTCGCCAGGCGCCCGGCGGCCTTCCTCGAAGAGGGGCTGGGGGCCAAGGTCACGCTGACGCGGACCCGCGACGAGTTCGTGCCGCTTCGGGAGCGGACCGCCCTGGCCAATCGCCTGCGCGCCGATCTCTTCGTCTCGATCCACGCCAACGCCGCCCGGCACAGCGCGGCGGCGGGCGCCGAGACCTACTTCCTCTCCTCGGAGGCGACCGACAAGGAGGCGCGGGCGGTGGCGGCCTTCGAGAACAAGGTCATCGAGCTCGAGCCGGGGGGCCCGGCGGCCCGCCGGGACCTCCTCAAGACGATCCTCTGGGACCTGGCCCAGTCGGAGTTCCAGGACGAGTCGAGCCGGCTCGCCGAGAGCCTCCAGGACGCCCTCGAGCAGGCCCTCCGCACCCCCAACCGCGGGGTCAAGCAGGCCCCCTTCTACGTCCTCGGGGGCGCCGCCATGCCCGCGGTCCTGGTCGAGATCGGCTTCCTGACCCACCGCGAGGAGGAGCGGAAGCTCCGCGACGAGGGGTACCGGGAGCGGCTCGCCCGGGCCCTCTACGCGGGGGTGGCGGCCCACAAGGACCGCTACGACAGGAAGCTCGGCGTCGTCACCCGGCAATGATCCGTCGCGACGGCCGCACCCCCCGGCAGCTCCGTCCGGTCCGCCTGACCCGGGACTTCATCCCGCACGCCGAGGGCTCGATCCTCGTGGAGGTGGGGGACACCCGGGTCATCTGCACCGCCTCGGTCGAGGAGCGCGTGCCGGGCTTCCTCAGGGGGCTCGGCCAGGGGTGGGTCACGGCGGAGTACGCGATGCTCCCCCGCGCGACCCTGGTCCGCACCCCGCGGGAGACCGGCCGGACCGGCGGGCGGACCCAGGAGATCCAGCGGCTGGTCGGCCGCTCCCTCAGGAGCGTGGTCGATCTCCCCAGGCTGGGGGAGCGCACCGTCACCATCGACTGCGACGTGATCCAGGCCGACGGCGGGACCCGCACCGCCTCCATCACCGGCGGGTTCGTGGCGCTGGCCGACTGCCTCGCCAGGCTGAAGGCCGGCGGCCAGCTCGCCCAGGACCCGCTGAAGGACTTCGTGGCCGCGACCAGCGTCGGGGTGGTGGGCGGCGGGGTGGTCCTCGATCTGGCCTACGTGGAGGACTCCACGGCCGAGGTGGACATGAACGTGGTGATGACCGGGAGCGGCCGCTACGTCGAGATCCAGGGGACCGCGGAGCAGACCCCCTTCGCCCAGGAGATCCTGCTCGCGATGCTCGCCGTGGCCGAGGAGGGGATCCGGCAGCTGATCGGCCTCCAGCGGCGGGCCCTCGCCGACCGGAGCGGGACCGCCTTCACCCTGCCGGCTTGACGCCCCCGGGGGAGCGGGGGCTATACTGGATCACCTCCGACGGGGCGTGGCGCAGCCTGGTAGCGCACCTGCCTTGGGCGCAGGGGGTCGCTGGTTCAAATCCAGTCGCCCCGACCATCTCCTTCGGGTGGCCCTCGCCGCTCGCTCCGCCACCCATGCCGACACCTCCCCGGCGCCCGCCCGCGCCCCGGGGAGCGGTGGCTACTTCGCGGTGGGGGGCTCCACCTCGATGATCTCGACGTCGAAGCGAAGGGTCTTGCCGGCCAGGGGGTGGTTCAGGTCCAGGACGACGGTGGCCTCGCGGATCTCCTTGATCTTCACCGGCACGGTGGCCCCCGTCCCGGTCGTCGCCAGGAGCTGGGCCCCAACGGTCAGGGTGTCGGGCGGGATCTGCTCCTTGGGCACCTCGACCTCGGCGGCCGGGTCCACGGGGCCGAAGCCGTCTTCGGGCGGCACTGTGACGTGCTTCGTCTCGCCGGCTCGCATCCCCGCGATGGCCTTCTCCAGGCCGGGGAGGATCTGCCCCTGGCCGTGGACGTAGGTGAACGGCTTCCCCTGGGTCGAGGTGAGCACCTCCCCCGCGTCGTCCTTCATGACGTACTCGAACTTGACCGCGGAGCCGTTCTCGACGGCCGGGCCCGGGGGGCTTCCCTGCTGGGCCTGCGCGACGCCGAGCACCAGCAGGAGCAGCACGGGAAGCGTCATCGCCCCCAATCTCTTCACGGCAGCCTCCCATCCGCCCTCGAGGGGCTGGTCGGATATGCGGGTGAGTCTACACCCTGCGGGGGCTCGACGCAATCCGGGTTCGGGCGGGGCGCGAACGGGAGGCCGGCGGCCGAGGGATGGCGCCCCGCGGCCCGGGGAGTGTAGAATCTCTGCAGCGGGCGCCTGTAGCTCAGCGGACAGAGCAACGGACTTCTAATCCGTGGGTCAGAGGTTCGAATCCTCTCAGGCGCGCCAGCAACCACGCCCATTCCTACCGCCAGGCCCTCGGCGCCCTTCACCGGTCGTCCCATGAGCGGCGCCCTTCCCGGCACCTCCTCAGGGTTTCCCCGGCTCCACGACGCCCTTGATGTACTTGACGATCTCTTCCCCGTGTCGGCGGGCCACGCCTTCCATGCTGCTCACGGCGGTGGCGTTGTAGCTCCGGATCACGGATCGGGCCACCGTGCGATCGGTGCGCGGGTCGGTGAGTTCGACCACGGATTCCAGGTGGTCACTGCCCGCCAAGACTCCGAACATGAACCGGACGACCCCACCCCGATCCCGATACTCTTTCACGGCCACACGGAGGGCAAGCTGTCTGGCCCGCTCCTGCGTCAATCCCTGCCCTCGCAGTTCCTGCTCGACGAAACTCTTCACCATCTCCACGACATGGGAGGGGACCTTCTCGTTGGCGGCTGTGACACTGGCCAGATGGATCTGAGCCCCGCCCCCTTGGACGGCCGCCATGTCCACCACCGCGGCCTCCCGCACGGTGCTGCCGCAGCCCGCGGCCGCCAGGGCCAGGAACGGGAGCAGGACGGTTACCGTCAGGCGTCGTCGCGCGATCGTCATGACCTAGTCCTCCTTTGGGTCTCGGCCCCCGGTTCCGCGCATCTCCGTTTCGTTCGGCAGGCTGCCAGCCGCCATGACCGGCACCCCGCTAACAGGCAAGCCTGATGCCAGGAGAGGAGAGCCGAAAAATCAAGGAGTTGCCTGACCTCCGTTCATGCTTGAGGACGGTCGGTGGTCAAGCCCTGAGCAGTGAACTGACCAGGGAGGTCTCCGGCTCCCTCCCCGACTCGGCTGAACGATGGCGGTGGGGACGGGAGCCGACGGGCCGGGTCAGAACACGCGGCGACCGGGGAGAGGCGAAAGGGCCTCCCTCAGGAGCGGACGAATTTCGTCCGGCCCGTCCGCGAGTTGTCAGCCGGGCTATCTCCGCGACGCGGCGGAGATCCTCCCGCCGTCGCTGCCCAGACCACAGCCCGGCCACGGCCCAAGCGCGGCAGTTTCCCCCCCTTCCGAGGGGGCATAGGGCTGGCATCCGATTTGCTCTCTCGTGGGGGCAGGAGGAGGGAATGGCGGTCATGCTTCCGGCGACCGGAGAAGAGGCCCGAGATCGGCGCAGGGCCCCGCGCATGGCGGTCGGCCTCCCCGTCGAGTTGGAGCACGGCAAGGGCTGGACGCGCGACGTCAGCGCCTCCGGGGTGTACTTCGAGACGGACGCCCCACCCGCGGTCGGGACCCAGGTCCGCTTTGCCCTGCTCTTGCCCTACGGGACGGCCGTGCGGGTCGAATGCGCGGGCGAGATCGTGCGCGTCGAACGGCACGAGGATCGAGTGGGGGTGGCCGCCACCATCGCCGCCTCGCGGCTGATCCGGGAGGACCTGATCGGATGAGCGCTCGGAGGTTCGGCTAGCTCGCGATGGTCCCCCTCAGGGTGGTCATCGGCTGGACGGTGTCGGCCTTGCTCCTGTTCCTCAGCTCCACCCTTCTGTTCTGCTTCGCGCTCCAGGGGATCCTCCAGCCCGATCACTGCCGCCGCCTCCAGGGTCTCTTCTGGAGCGCGGCCCGGCCGCTCCTGAATCTCTTCGGCCTCTAGCCTCGGGCGCCTACCCGCCGAAGAGCTTCTCGACCGACTCGGAGACTTCCACGACGAAGCCCTGGAGGTTGTGGCACATGAATGGCCGGACGGCGGGGGCGGTGTAGGAGCAGAGCACCAAGGCCAGGCTCAGGAAGAGCATCGACCACGCGAAGACCCAGAGGCCCGCGAGCCGCAAGCCTCCCATGCTAGTTCGCCTCCACGGAGAGATCCTCCACCCTGCGCGGTCGGGGCTGCCTGCCGGGCGCGACAGTTGAGCGGAGTGTAGGCGGGATCGGGCTGGCTGTCAACGCCGTTCCGGAGGTCACCAGCCCTGGATCGAGCCGCTGGGCCGGGGACGGAGGCGTACCCGGGCGGCCGCCGGGTTGACAGGGGAGAACCCCTTTCGTAAGATAAGAGCCCGGTCGGACGGTGAGCGTAGCTCAACGGTTAGAGCACTGGACTGTGGCTCCAGGGGTTGAGGGTTCGAATCCCTTCGCTCACCCCACTGCCCCCTCCCCGCCGGGGGCCGGGGGGCGGCGGGAGCCG
>JACPHL010000179.1 GCA_016188625.1 Candidatus Rokuibacteriota bacterium
CGCAACCTCCGGGGGGAGGTTTGGGAAGGGGGGCGGAGCCCCCCTCCCAGGAATTTAGAGGCCGAGGTAGGCCTCCTTGATGTTGGGATCGCGGAGGAGGTCGCGCGCCGGGCCGGAGGAGACCACGCGGCCGGTCTCCAGGACGTAGGCCTCGTGGGCGATCGCCAGCGCCTGGTGGACGTTCTGCTCGACGAGGAGGATCGTGACCCCCTCCCGGTTGATCGCCTGGAGCGTCTGGAAGAGCTCGACCACCAGGAGGGGGGCCAGGCCCAGGGAGGGCTCGTCCAGCATCAGGAGCCGGGGGCGCACCATCAGGGCCCGGCCGATGGCGAGCATCTGCTGCTCCCCGCCCGAGAGCGTGCCGGCGAGCTGGCGCCGGCGCTCCTCCAGGCGGGGGAAGAGGTGGAAGACCCACGCCAGGCTCTCGGCCCGCCGGGCGCGCGCCGCGGCCGGGTAGGCGCCGAGCTCCAGGTTCTCGAGGACCGTCATCCCCGGCCAGAGGCGCCGCCCCTCGGGGATGTGGCCGACCCCGAGGGCGACGATCCCGTGGGGCGGCAGGCGGGTCAGCTCGGCGCCGTCGAGCCGGATGCTCCCCGAGCGGGGGCGCAGGATCCCGGAGACGGTCCTGAGCGTGGTCGTCTTCCCGGCCCCGTTCCCGCCGAGGAGGGTGACGATCTGCCCCGCCCTGACACGGAACGAGACGCCCCAGAGCGCCTGCACGTCCCCGTAGGAGACGTGGAGGTCCCTCACCTCGAGCATCGAGCTCCCCCGCGCATCGGCCGTCACTCTAGTATAGGTCCCGAGGGGCGTCAAGGCGAGTGGGAATGCGGGTTTGACTCCCCCGAACGGCGACGGTAGAATGGGCGCTGGGTCGTGTCCACGCGACCCCATCCCGCCGAGTCCATAAGGGGGGCCGAGCCCATGAAGGTCCTCGTGCTGGTCAAGCAGGTCCCGGATACCGCGACCCAGGTGAAGGTCGGCAGCGATCCGCGCGCCATCGCCACCACCGGCATCACCTGGATCGTCTCCCCCTACGACGAGTTCGCCGTCGAGGAGGCGCTCCGGATCCGGGAGAAGCGCGGCACGGGGGAGGTGGTCGCCGTCTCGGGCGGCCCCGAGCGGGTCAAGGAGGCCCTCAGGAGCTGCCTGGCCATGGGGGCCGACCGGGCCGTCCACGTCCTGGACCCCGCCCTCGAGGGCGCCGACACGCTGACGACGGCGCGGGTGCTGGCCGCGGTGATCCAGCAGGAGGCCCCGCAGCTCGTCCTCACGGGCCGGCAGGCCATCGACGACGACACGGGCGCGGTCGGGGCCCAGGTCGCCGAGCTGCTGGGGTGGCCCTGCCTCTCCTGGATCATGGAGGAGGCGATCGCCGAGGACGGCGCCACGGTGCGCGCCGGCCGCCAGGTGGAAGGGGCCCTCGAGCTCTTCGACCTCCCCTTGCCCTGCGTGCTCACGGCCCAGAAGGGGCTCAACGAGCCGCGCTACCCCACCCTCAAGGGGATCATGGGGGCGAAGAAGAAGGAGATCAAGGAGCTCGGGCCGGGCGACCTCGGGGTCAACGTGGACGGCCCCCAGCTCGAGCTGGTCCGGCTGGAGGCCCTCCCGCCGCGGCCGCCGGGGCGGATCATCCCCGGCGAGCCCAAGGAGGCGGTCCGGGAGCTGGTCCGGGTCCTCCGCGAAGAGGCCAAGGCGATCTGAGGGGGCCATGGCGGGCGCGTTCTGGTGCGTGGTCGAGGACGATCGGCGGGGGCGCCCGAAGAGGGTTACGGCAGAGCTCATCGGGGAGGCCCGGCGTCGGGCCGGGGAGCTCGGGGCCGGGGTCGAGGCGCTCTGGCTGACCGACCGGGCCGAGGAGGAAGGGCTCGGGCAGCTCGCCGGCTGGGGCGCGGACCGGATCTGGCTCGTCGAGGGTCCCGCCCTGGCCCCCTACCGCGGCGAGGTCTGGGTCCCGGTCCTGGCCGAGCTGGCGCAGAAGGAGGCGCCGCGGGCGATCTGGGGGGCCGTGACCAGCCGCCACCGGGAGTTGATGGCCCGCCTGGCGGCGCGGCTCGGGGTCGGGCTCGCGGCCGACTGCGTCGGCTTCGCCCTCGAGGACGGCCAGCTCGTCGCGGCCCGGCCCGTCTACGCCGGCAAGCTCCTCTCGCGCGTGCGCTGGCGGGGCCAGCCGTGGCTCGCGACCCTCCGCCCCAACGTCTTCAAGCCCGCGGACGAGGGCCCCGCGCGCGAGCCCCGGGTGGAGCGCCCGGCGGTGAGCGTTCCCCCGGGCGCGGCCACGCTGGTGGAGCGGCGCGAGGAGACGCAGACGGGGCTCCCCGAGCTGACCGAGGCCGACATCGTGGTCTCGGG
Organism: Candidatus Rokuibacteriota bacterium; assembly: GCA_016188625.1. GTDB lineage: Bacteria > Methylomirabilota > Methylomirabilia > Rokubacteriales > JACPHL01 > JACPHL01. The sequence continues at coordinate 2,350 of JACPHL010000179.1, forward strand.
CGGCCGGGGCCTCAAGGGGCCGGAGAACTTCGTGATCCTGGAGGAGCTGGCCAAGGTCATCGGGGCGGCGGTCGGGGCCTCGCGCGCGGCGGTGGACGCCGGCTGGCGCCCCCACCGCTTCCAGATCGGCCAGACCGGGCGGACGATCTCCCCCAAGCTCTACATCGGGTGCGGGATCTCGGGGGCGATCCAGCACCTGGCCGGGATGCGGACCTCGAAGGTGATCGTGGCGGTCAACAAGGACCCCGAGGCGCCGATCTTCAAGGTCGCCGACTACGGGATCGTGGGGGACCTCTTCGAGGTGGTGCCCCTGATGACCGAGGAGTTCAAGCGCGTCCTCCACGGGGAGTAGGCGCGATGCGGATCGAGCTGACCGACGAGCAGCAGATGATCCGGGAGCTGGCGCGGGAGTTCGCCCAGAAGGAGGTGGAGCCCATCGCCGCCCAGCTCGACCGCGAGGGGCGCTTCCCCCACGAGACCGTCCGGCGCATGGGAGAGCTCGGGCTCATGGGGATCGCCATCCCCGAGAAATACGGGGGCGGCGGGGCCGACACGGTGAGCTACGTCGTGGCGCTCGAGGAAGTGGCCCGCGCCTGCGCCTCCCACGCCGTCATCATGTCGGTCAACAACTCCCTGGTGGCGGACCCGATCCACCGGTTCGGGAGCGAGGAGCAGAAGGAGCGCTTCCTCGTCCCCCTGGCCTCCGGGCGCGGGCTCGGCTGCTTCGCCCTCACCGAGCCCCAGGCCGGCTCGGACGCCACGAACCAGGCCACCCTCGCCGTGCGCGACGGCGACCACTACGCCCTCACCGGGCGGAAGCTCTTCGTCACCAACGGCCGCGAGGCCACCGTGGCCCTGGTCTTCTGCCAGACCGATCGGGATAAGGGGTCCCGCGGGATCTCGGCCTTCCTGGTCGAGAAAGGGACTCCCGGCTTCCTGGTCCCCAAGGTGGAGGACAAGCTCGGGCTCCGGGCCTCGGACACCGCGGAGTTCGTCTTCGAGGAGTGCCGGGTCCCCGAGGCGAACCGGCTCGGGGAGGAGGGGCTCGGCTTCAAGGTCGCCATGACGGCCCTGGACGGCGGCCGGATCGGGATCGCCGCCCAGGCCGTGGGGATCGCCCGCGCCGCTTACGAGGCCTCGCTCGCCTACGCCAGGGAGCGGAAGTCCTTCGGCGTCCCGATCGGCCAGCACCAGATGGTCCAGTGGATGCTCGCCGACATGGCGACCCAGCTCGACGCGGCCCGCCTCCTCACCTGGCGGGCCGCCGCGCTGAAGGACCGGGGAGAGCCCTACGGGGTCGCCGCCGCCATGGCCAAGCTCTACGCCTCCGAGATGGCGATGAAGGTCACCACGGACGCCATCCAGGTCCACGGCGGCTACGGCTACATCAAGGAGTACCCGGTGGAGCGGTACTTCCGCGACGCCAAGATCACCCAGATCTACGAGGGGACCTCGCAGATCCAGAAGCTGGTCATCGCCCGCCAGCTCCTGGATCTCGGGTGACGGGGGGCGGCCCATGGACGAGCGGGAGCGGATCCGGGAGGGCAAGGCCCGGTGGGAGGGGGAGACGGTCGCCCCCCACCTGGCCGGGGCGCCCGGGCGGCAGGACCGCTTCGAGACGCAGTCGGGGATCCCCGTCGAGCGCCTCTACACCCCGGCCGACCTCGAGGGGGCCGACTATCTCGCCAAGCTCGGCTTCCCCGGCGAGTTCCCCTTCACCCGCGGGGTCTACCCGACCATGTACCGGGGGCGGCTCTGGACCATGCGGATGTTCGCGGGGTACGGCCGCCCCGAGGACACCAACCGCCGCTTCCGCTATCTCCTGGAGCAGGGGCAGACCGGGCTCTCGACCGCCTTCGACATGCCGGCCCTCATGGGGTACGACGCCGACCACCCGCGGGCCCGGGGCGAGGTGGGGCGGGAGGGGGTCTCTATCTCGACGCTGGAGGATATGGAGCGCCTCTTCGAGGGGATCCGGCTCGACCAGGTCACCACCTCCATGACCATCAACTGCACGGCCTCCATCATCCTGGCCATGTACCTCACGGTGGCGGAGCGGCAGGGGGTGGCCTGGGATCGGATCGGCGGGACGATGCAGAACGACATGCTGAAGGAGTTCATCGCCCAGAAGGAGTGGATCTGCCCGCCCGAGCCCGCGGTCCGGATCGTGGTGGACATGATCGAGTTCACCGCCCAGCACGTCCCCCGCTTCAACCCCGTCTCGATCTCGGGCTACCACATCCGCGAGGCCGGCTCCACCGCGGTCCAGGAGCTGGCCTTCACCCTGGCCGACGGGATCGGCTACGTCGAGGCCTGCCGGAAGCGCGGGCTCGACGTGGACGGCTTCGCCCCGCGCCTGTCGTTCTTCTTCGATATCCACAACGATTTCTTCGAGGAGGTCGCCAAACTGCGGGCGGCCCGGCGGATCTGGGCGGCCGTGATGCGCGACCGCTTCGGGGCCCGCCGCCCCGAGTCCCTGCGCCTCCGGACCCACACCCAGACGGCCGGGGTCTCCCTGACCGCCCAGCAGCCGCTGAACAACGTCGCCCGGGTCGCGCTCCAGGCCCTGGCCGCGGTCCTGGGCGGGGCCCAGTCCCTCCACACCAACTCGATGGACGAGACCTGGGCCCTCCCCACCGAGGAGGCCGTGACCGTGGCCCTTCGCACGCAGCAGATCATCGCCGAGGAGACGGGGGCGCCGGCCACCATCGACCCGCTGGGCGGCTCCTACTTCGTCGAGTGGCTGACGGACCGGATGGAGGCCGAGGCCCTGGCCTACATCCGCAAGATCGACGAGTTGGGGGGGGTCATCCGGGCCATCGAGCTCGGCTACCCCCAGCAGGAGATCGCCGACGCCGCCTACCGCTACCAGCTCATGGAGGACCGGGGCGAGCGGGTCATCGTGGGCGTCAACCGCTACGTCCAGGCCGAGGAGAAGCCGATCCCCTACCTCCGCATCGACGAGGGTCTCGAGCGCGAGCAGGTCGAGCGGGTGCGGCGGGTCAAGGCGCGCCGGGACGCAGCCGGGGTGGAGCGGCACCTCAAGCGGATCGCCGAGGCCTGCCGGAACGGCGCGAACCTGATGCCGGTCCTCATCGACGCGGTCAAGGACTACGTGAGCCTCGGGGAGATCTCCGACGTCTATCGCCAGGCCCTCGGCCGCTACCAGGAGCCGATCATCTTCTAGGCGGGGACGGCGGTGAGGAGACGCGAGCGCTCGCCCGAGGCGCGACAGACGGCCTTCGTCGAGATCGTCAAGGAGCTGGCCGCCGAGGATGACCCGGAGCGGCTTTTTGCGCGGATCGGGGAGCGGGTCTGCCAGCTCCTCGGGACCGACAGCGCCTCCCTCTGCGTGGTGGAGGGGGATGAGCTGGCCGTCCGCGCGGCCTGCGGCCTCGAAGGGCCTCTCCACGGCGCCCCGCGCCGCAAGATCGCCGAGAGCCCGGTCGGCCGGGTCGTCCTGACCCGGCGCGCCTACGCCACCGCGGACATGACCCGGGACCCGCACTGGCGGGGCTCCGAGGTCGTGACCCGGTGGGGCTACCGCGCCATCCTGGAGGTCCCGGTCGTTCTCCGCGGGGAGGTCATCGGGGCGATGGCGGCGCTCGACAAGGCGCCCCGGAAGTTCTCCGGGGAGGACACCGCCCTCCTGAGCGCGCTGGCCGACCACACGGCGCTGGCCCTGGAGCGGGCGCGGCTGATCGGCGAGACCCAGGCGCAGCGGCAGGAGGCCGAGGTGCTGGCGGAGCTGGCCAGCACGATCACCGCCTCGCTGGACCTCGACACGGTGCTGGAGCGGGTGGCCAAGGGGGCCAGGGAGCTCTGCGGGAGCGACATGGCAGATCCCGACTCGGACGCGATGGTGCTCCGCTACCTCGTCGGGACCCGCTACCAACAGTACGACACCTTCCGGATCGAGGCCGGCAAGGGGAGCGGGGGGCTGGTGGTCTCGACCGGCTGCCCCTTCCGGACGGACGACTACGCCGCGGACCCCAGGATCAGCAAAGACTACCTCGAGGTGGCGCAGGTGGAGGGGATCGTCGCCGAGCTGGTGGTGCCGATCCAGATCGAGGGCAGAGTGGAGGGCCTGCTCTTTGTCCAGAACCGCGCCCACCGCCCGTTCACCGACCGGGACGAGGCGATCCTCGTCCGGCTGGCCGACCACGCGGCCATCGCCATCAAGAACGCGCGGCTCTACGGCGAGCTGCGGGCCGCCCTGGAGGCGGTCGAGGCCTCCCAGCAGC
>JACPHL010000005.1 GCA_016188625.1 Candidatus Rokuibacteriota bacterium
AGAGGGGCGGAGCCCCTATGGGGAGCGCCTTGAGGCCGCAGGCCCCGAGGCGCGACGGGCCGAGGGCGCGTGAGTGCACAGCGTTACTCCGACGCTAGGCCCCGGCAGCCCGACGTGACCCCGGCTTCCCTGGAGGGGGCGCTCGGTCACGTCTTCCGCGAGCCGGCCCTCCTCGAGCGGGCGCTCACCCACCCCTCCTACGCCCACGAGCACCCCCCGGAGCCGGACCAGGAGCCCCTGGCCTTCCTCGGCGACGCCGTCCTCGGCCTCGTGGTGGCGGAGCTGATGATGCGGCGGGCCCCGGCCGAGGGGGTCGGGCCGCTGACCCAGCGTCGGGCGCAGCTGGTCTCCGGCCGGAACCTGGCGCGTTGGGCGCGGGCCCTCGGGCTCGGGGCCTCTCTCCGCCTCGGCCGGGGCGAGGGGCAGGGCGGGGGGCGCGAGAAGGACTCGATCCTCGCCGCCACCCTCGAGGCCGTCGTGGGGGCCCTCTACCTGGACGGCGGGCTCGCGGTCGCCAGCGCCCTCGTCCACCGCCTGGTGGACGCCGGAGGCTTGTCGCCCTCCGACCCGGCGTGATACGGTACAAGGTAGAGGTGTGATCCGTGCGGTTCCGGCGGTTCTGGCGACGCCCGCTTCCCGAGGTGCCTGCGTGGGAGGAGTTCCTCCCCCTCGAGGGTCTCCTCCGGGCGCAGGTCGAGGACGTCCTCGTCATCCACGACCGGCAGGTCTCCGACCGGGCCGTCGCCTTCGGGGGGGAGCTCACGATGGCGCCCCGGCGGGCCGTCGCCCTCCTGCGCGATCGCCTCCGCCCCTTCGGCTACACGCCCTTCCTCCGGCGGGACCGGGGGAAGACCTGGGTGCAGGCGCTCCCCCTCGCCCAGGTCACGACCGAGCCCAACCCGCTCGTCAACCTCCTGCTCTTCGCGGCGACCGTCTTCACCACGCTCCTGGCCGGGGCCCACTACCTCGCGGAGATCCCGCTGGCGGAGCTGGCGCGCCAGCCGAGCCGCCTCGTGGCGGGCGTCCCGTTCTCGCTCTCCCTCCTCGCCATCCTCCTCGCCCACGAGCTCGGCCACTACACCCTCGGGCGCCGCCACGGCCTCCCCATCACCCTCCCCTACTTCATCCCCGTGCCGCCGCCGTTCCTGGTCGGGACGATGGGGGCCTTCATCAAGCTGCGGGGGCCGATCCGCGACCGCGAGTCCCTCTTCGACATGGCCGTGGCCGGGCCCCTGGCCGGGCTCGTCCTGGCCGTCCCGCTCTTCATCGTGGGCCTCCGCCTCTCCGAGATCGTCCCGCTGGACCCGTCGGAGGAGGTGTCGATCGTGCTCGGGCCCTCCCTGGCCAGCTGGTGGCTGGTCCAGACCGTGCTGGGGCCGATCCCGGCCGGGCACGGGGTGGATCTCCACCCGACCGCGGTCGCGGCCTGGTTCGGCTTCTTCGTGGCCGCCCTGAACCTGCTCCCGGTGGGCCAGCTCGACGGCGGGCACCTGGCGTACGCGCTGCTCGGGCGGCGTCATCGCCTGATCTCGCAGATCGGGTTCGCGCTGGTCCTCCTCCTGGGCCTCTTCTTCTGGCCGGGGTGGATCGTGTGGGGGGTCCTGCTCCTGGCCATCGGGCTCCAGCACACCCCGACCATGGACGACATCACGCCCCTGGACCCCTCGCGCCGGCTCCTGGGCTACTTCGCCCTCGTCCTCCTCCTCCTGCTCCTCCCCCCGGTCCCCCTCGTGGTCCGCTAATTCACTCGGAGGGGGGTTCCACCCCCCTTCCGAGCCTCCCCCCCAAGGTTGCGCGGGCCAAGCCCGCGCTCGGAGGGGACCACCCCATCCGCGTGTCAAGGATCCTGAGCGCGCGAGTAGCGCTAGTAAACTCGGAAGGGCTCCATCCCCCAACCGAGCCCCCCACCGGCCCTGCAGCCCGCCGGGGAGGCGTCGACCCCTCGCTCCACACGCTCCGCGGCGCGCCCGCCAGTGGCTCGCCGGGCGGGGCCCCTCCTGTTTGTCTTCCGCTCGCCTGTCGGCTTCCCCACCCGGCTCGCTCACGGCGGGCACCCGCGCCGCTCCGCTTAACGTTCCGCTCGGGGCCGACGCCTCCCCGCGATCCCCTTTCGCTCGTCGCAGGACTGGGGTAAGATAGGCGCACTCATCTCCGGGGGGGAGCCCGTGCGGGTGGCGCTGATCCAGATGAACAGCCGGGACGACAAGGCGGCCAACCTCGCCCGGGCCGAAACCCTCCTGGACGAGGCGCGCGTCCGGGGGGCCGAGCTGGCCATCCTCCCCGAGCTCTTCCCCTACCTCGGCCCCAGGCGCCGTCACCCCGAGGTCGCCGAGCCGATCCCCGGCCCCACCTCCGAGCGCCTCGGCGAGCTGGCGCGCCGCCACCGGCTCTGGCTGGTCGCCGGCTCCTACCTCGAGGCCGTCCCCGGGCAGGAGCGGTTCTTCAACACGAGCCTGGCGTTCGATCCCGTCGGCGCGATCGTCGCCCGCTACCGGAAGCTCCACCTCTTCGACGTGGACGTGGCCTGGCAGGCGTACCGCGAGTCGGCGACCGTCACGCCGGGGCGGGACGTGGTGACGGCCGAGCTGGCCGGGGTGACGGTGGGGCTCACGATCTGCTACGACCTCCGCTTCCCGGAGCTCTACCGCCGCCTGGCCCTCCGCGGGGCGAGGCTCATCACCGTCCCCTCGGCCTTCGCCCTGGAGACCGGCAAGGATCACTGGGAGGTCCTGCTGCGGGCCCGGGCGATCGAGCAGCAGGTCTTCATCCTGGCCGCCGCCCAGGTGGGGACCCACGCGCCGGGGCGCGCCTGCTACGGGCACGCCATGGTGGTGGACCCGTGGGGAGCGGTCCTGGCCGATGCCGGCGACCGGGAGGGTGTGGTGACGGCCGAGCTCGACCTCGCCTACCAGGAGACGGTGCGGAAGGGCCTCCCGGCCCTCCAGCACCTCCGCCATGACCTCTTCGCCATCTGAGCGGTCCTCGCCCCTGGACCGCCCCTTGCCCTGAGGCACCCTCGCGTGCCGGGGAACCTCGACCTCAAGACGCTGGCGGAGCTCGTCCGTCAGGGCGAGATCGACACCGTCCTCACCGTCTTCCCCGATCTCCAGGGCCGGCTCATGGGCAAGCGGGTGGTGGGGCGCTACTTCCTCGACCACGTGGCCGAGGAGGCGATCCACGCCTGCGCCTACCTCTTCACCGTCGATGTGGACATGGAGCCGCTGCCCGGGTACAAGTTCGCCTCCTGGCGGACCGGGTACCAGGATGTGAAGGCGGTGCCGGACCTCGGCACCCTCAGGCGGATCCCCTGGCTCCCGAAGACCGCCCTGGTCTTCTGCGACGTCTTTACCGAGGAGGGCGAGCCGGTGGAGATCGCCCCGCGCACCATCTTGAGGCGCCAGGTGGAGCGGGCGCGGGAGGCCGGCTTCCGGGTCATGATGGGCTCGGAGCTGGAGTTCTACCTCTTCCGGGAGGGCTTCGAGGCCGCCCGCGCCAAGCGCTACCACGACCTCGTTCCCTTCTCGCAGTACCTCGAGGACTACCACATCCTCCAGACCACGAAGGAGGAGGCGGTCATCCGGGAGATCCGGAACGCGATGGAGGGGGCCGCGGTGCCGGTGGAGTTCTCGAAGGGGGAGTGGGGGTGCGGCCAGGAGGAGATCAACCTCCGCTACGCCGAGGCCCTGGAGATGGCCGACCGCCACACCCTCTACAAGCACGGGGTGAAGGAGATCGCCCACGCCCACGGGATGGCCGTGACCTTCATGGCCAAGTACGACATGGCCGCCGCAGGCTCCTCCTTCCACCTCCACTCGAGCCTCTGGGACGCCCAGGGGAAGCGGAACCTCTTCTCCGAGAGGGGCAAGCGCTCAGGCTCGGCGCTCTTCCGCCACTGGCTCGCGGGACAGACGGCCCTCGCCCGCGAGCTCGCCTACTTCTACGCCCCCTACGTCAACTCCTACAAGCGCTACCAGGCCGGCTCCTTCGCCCCCACCCGGATCGTGGCCGGGTGGGACAACCGGACCTGCGGCTTCCGGCTCTGCGGGGAAGGGCAGGGATTCCGGGTGGAGAACCGGATCCCCGGGGCGGACGCCAACCCCTACCTGGCCTTCGCCGCCACCATCGCGGCCGGGCTCCACGGGATCGCCAAGAAGCTCGACCCGCCCCCCCTCTACGAGGGGAGCGCCTACGACGACCCCGGCCTCCCCGAGGTCCCGAAGACCCTCCGGGAGGCGATCGAGGCGCTGGAGGGCTCGAAGGTGGCCCGCGAGGCCTTCGGCCAGGAGGCGGTCGAGCACTACCTCCACACGGCGCGCCTCGAGCAGGAGGCCTTCGACAAGGCCGTCACCTGCTGGGAGCTCATGCGCAACTTCGAGCGGATCTGAGCGGCGGGAGATGGCGACGAGGGGAAGGACGCGGCGGGGCGACGGCGCCGGGCTCGGCCCGAGGCTCAAGGGCAAGGTGGCCTTCATCACCGGGGCGGGAAGGGGGATGGGGCGCGAGGGGGCCCTCCTCTTCGCCGGGCATGGGGCCAAGATCGTGGTGGCCGACATCGACCGGGCCGCGGCGGCCGAGACCGTCGCGCTCATCAAGGAGGAGGGCGGGGTGGCCCTCGCGACCATCGGGGATGTCGCGGCGGAGGCCGACGTCAAGCGCATGATCGCCGAGGGCGTCCGGGCCTTCGGCGCCCTCCACATCCTCTACAACAACGCCGGCGTCCTCTGGAAGGACCGGGACCGCTCGGTGACCGAGACCGAGGAGGCGAGCTGGGACCGCGTGATCGCCATCAACCTCAAGTCGGTTTTCCTCGTCGCCAAGCACGGGATCCCCCACCTCCGCAAGGCCGGCGGCGGCTCGATCATCAACGTCGGCTCCGTCTCGGCCCTGGCCGGCTTCACCCGGGCCCAGGACGCCTACACCTCGGCGAAGGGGGCGCTGATCTCCCTCACCAAGTCCCTGGCCATCCAGTTCGCGAAGGACGGGATCCGCTGCAACATCATCCACCCCGGGATCGTGGACACCCCGATGCAGGCCCCCCACCTCACCGCGGCCCTTCGCAGAGAGTTCGAAGCGTCGATCCCCCTGGGGCGGATCGCCCATCCCCGGGAGATCGCCTGTGCGGCCCTCTTCCTGGCCTCGGAGGAGTCGTCGTTCATGACCGGCGCCGAGCTGGTCGTGGACGGCGGCTTCACCGCTCAGTGAGGGCCCGGTCGACTCACCCCGAACCGTGAAGGGAGGACGTATGGTCTCGCTCAGGATGACGACGGTGCTGGCGGCGCTGATGGTTGGCCTGTTGGCGCTCTTCGGGTCGGGCGCCGGGGCGGAGGAGGTGGTCGTCTATACCTCCCTGGAGACCGACGAGGTGGTGGAGTATCTCAAGGTGGCGAAGAAGGACATGCCGGACCTCGACGTCAAGTGGATCCGGCTCTCCACGGGGGACCTCGGCGCCCGCATGCTGGCCGAGAAGGACAACCCCCAGGCCGACGTGATCTGGGGGTGGGCGGTCACCAACCTGATCCCCTTCGCCCAGCAGGGGCTCGTCCAGCCCTACGCCCCCAAGGGCGTGGAGCGGATCCCGGCCGAGTTCAAGGACCCCAAGCACCACTGGGTGGCCATCGACCTCTACATGGCCGCCTTCTGCGTCAACACCGAGATGGCGAAGAAGAAGAACATCCCCATCCCGACCTCCTGTGAGGACCTCACGCAGCCGGCCTACAAGGGCGAGGTCGTCATGCCCAACCCCGCCAGCTCGGGGACGGGGTATCTCCAGATCTCGAGCCTGCTCCAGATGAAGGGTGAGCAGGCGGGGTGGGAGTTCCTGAGCCGCCTGGACAAGAGCATCGCCCAGTACATCAAGAGCGGCTCCAAGCCGGCCAAGATGGCCGGCGCCGGCGAGTACGTCGTCGGGGCCTCGTTCGAGTTCGTCTGCGCCAAGCTCCGGGAGAAGGGGGCGCCGGTCCAGCTGGTGATCCCGAAGGAAGGGGCGGGCTACGAGCTCGAGGCCAACGCCCTCATGAAGGGGGCCAAGCGCCCGGCCGCGGCCAAGCGGTTCCTGGACTGGGCCATCAGCGAGAACGCCATGCGGGAGTACGCCAAGTGGAAGGCCGGGGTGACCCTCGCGGGGATGCCCCAGCCGGAATACCTCCCCGGCCCCCTCAACCAGATCCTCTACCGGATGAACTTCGAGTGGTCGGCCGCCAACTACGGCCGCGTCGTGAAGGAGTGGGAGAAGCGCTTCCTCCGCTAACCGGCCAGCGGTAGCCCCGGGGCGGGACGCCGGGCTGGCGTCCCGCCCCTCCCGCCATGTCGAAGGATCTCATCCTCGATCGCGTCAGCAAGCACTTCGGCTCCCTCTGGGCCGTCCACGAGGTCTCGCTCGAGGTCCGGGAGGGGGAGTTCGTCTGCTTCCTGGGTCCCAGCGGATGCGGGAAGACGACCCTGCTCCGCATGGTCGCGGGGTTCGAGACGCCGAGCGCGGGGCGGATCCTTCACGACGGCCGGGTCATCAACGATCTCATCCCGCAGAAGCGGAACTTCGGCTTCGTCTTCCAGTCCTACGCCCTCTTCCCGAACATGACCGTCTTCGACAACGTCGCCTTCGGGCTCCGGGCGCGGCGGATCGCCCGCGCCCGGATCGCCCCGCGGGTGGACGAGCTCCTCGACCTGGTCGGCCTCCGGCACTACCGCGAGCGGTACCCCGCCCAGCTCTCTGGCGGCGAGCAGCAGCGGATCGCCCTGGCCCGGGCCCTGGCCACCAACCCGAGCGTCCTCCTCCTCGACGAGCCGCTCTCCGCGCTCGACGCCAAGATCCGGGTCTACCTCAGGAGCGAGATCAAGCGCCTCCAGCGGGAGCTCGGGATCACCATGATCTACGTCACCCACGACCAGGAGGAGGCCCTCTCCCTGGCCGACCGGATCGTGGTGATGGAGCGCGGCAGGGTCCAGCAGATGGGGTCGGCCGCCGAGATCTACCGGCGGCCGCGCTCGTCCTTCGTGGCCGACTTCGTCGGGACCTCGAACTTCCTCGACTGCCGGCGGGACCGCGCCGAGGGCCTGGTCGCCTTCGGGGACCGCCTCCTCCGGGTCGCCCAGCCGCTGCCCGCCGATGGGGAGCAGGTCTCGCTGGCCATCCGCCCGGAGGCGGTGGAGCTGCTGGAGACGCCGTCGGAGCTCGGGGGGCGGGAGCCGCGGAACGTCCTCGAGGGGGAGGTCGAGACGGTGACCCTCCTCGGCGCCGTGGTTCGCCTCGCGGTCCTGGTGGGCCGGGAGCTGATGCTCGTGGACCTGACGCAGCGCGAGTTCGACCGGCGGCCCGCCCGCCCGGGGGACCGGGTCGCCCTCTACCTCCCGCCCGAGGGGTTCATGGTCTACCCGGGGGGCCGGGGGTAGCGATGGCCCTCGCCCGGGGACGACCCGCCGAGATCGACTGGTCGCTCGCCCACCGCCGCTTCGTGGACGAGCGCTACCTGCTCTACCCGGCCATGGCGGGCGTCTTCCTCCTCCTGGTCGTCTTCATCCTCTTCCCCATCCTCCAGGTCATCCAGCGGAGCGTGGCCGGGCCCGAGGGGGTCACCCTCGCCAACTACGCCCGCTACTTCACCCACCCCCGGATCGCCAGCACCGCCTGGCGCAGCCTCTGGGTCTCCGGGCTCTCGACGGTCCTGACGGTCTCGCTCGCCTTCGTCTTCGCCTACGCCCTGACCCGGACCACGATCCCGGGCCGCGGCCTCCTCCACACCCTCGCCCTCCTCCCCCTGGTCGCCCCCTCGCTGGTCCAGGCGCTGGCCCTGATCTTCCTGTTCGGCCGGAACGGCCTGATCACCGCGCGCCTCCTCGGCGCCGACGTGAACATCTACGGCTGGCACGGGATCGTCATCTCGGAGGTCTTCTACTGCTTCCCCCACGCCCTGATCATCCTCTACACCACCCTCTCCGCCGTGGATACCCGCCTGGACGAGGCCGCCGAGAGCCTGGGGGCGAGCGGGTGGCGGACCTTCTGGACCGTGACCGTGCCCTCGGCCAAGTACGGGGTGATGAGCGCCTCCTTCCTGATCTTCAACCTGGTCATCACCGACTTCGGCAACCCCAAGGTCATCGGCGGCGACTACAACGTCCTCGCCACCGAGATCTACAATCAGGTCTCCGGGCAGCAGAACCTGGCCATGGGCTCCACGGTGAGCGTCATCCTCATGATCCCCGCGGTCCTCGCCTTCATCCTCCAGTATTACTTCAGCCGGCGGAACTACGCCCTGATCTCCGGGCAGGCCCGGCCGTTCCTCCGCCCGACGCGACGGGGAGCCGCCCGGGCGTTCGGCGCCTTCTGCTGGCTCGTCTGCGCCATGATCCTCCTGGTCTACGCCACCATCATCACCGCCTCGTTCATCAAGCTGTGGGGGTACGACTTCACCCCGACCCTCAGGCACTACCGCTTCGAGGCCTCGGACGGGTGGCAGGTCCTCTGGGTGAGCCTGAAGATCTCGGTGATCGGCGGGATCGTGGGGGCGATCTTCAGCCTGCTCGTGGCCTACATCGTCGAGAAGAAGCAGCCGCCCGGGGCGCGGCTCCTCTACCTCCGGGCCGTCATCCCGGCGGCGATCCCCGGGATGGTGCTCGGACTCGCCTACATCTTCGCCTTCAACCGCCCCGGGGTGGTCTTCTACGGGACGATCTGGATCCTCGTCATCGCCAACATCGTCCACTACCTGGCCCTGGGGGTCCTGGCGGGGATCGCCAACATGAAGCAGATCGACCGCTCGCTGGAGGAGGCGTCGGTGAGCCTGGGGGCGGGGGTCCTGATGACCTTCCGGCGGGTGCTCTTCCCGCTCTCGCGGGTGGCCTTCGTCTCCTCTGCGCTCTACTTCTTCATGACGAGTATGGTGACCATCAGCGCCGTGATCTTCCTCTACGCCCCGGACACGAAGACGGCGGCCCTCTCGGTCCTCCTCCTCGACGACGCCGGCGAGGCGGGGGAGGCCGCAGCCATGTCCACCCTCATCATCGCGGTCATCCTCGCCGTCTTCCTCCTCGTCCGCCTCCTCCTCGGCCGCCAGGGGTTCAAGCTGATCCGGGGCTAGAAGACTCGGAGGGGGGCGCTGCCCGCTTTTTCCGGCGGCCTTCCGGGCCCCGTACGGGAGGCGTCGACCCCTCGCTCTAACTCGGAGGGGGGCTCCGCCCCCCTTCCGACGGCCCTGGGCAAAGCCCACCTTTCGCCAGTCCGGCTTCGCCGCTGGCGAAAGGCTTCGGGGCCTGCCCCCCCCCCCAAGCGTCACTCGGACACATTCCTGGCGGCGCGCTCGGGCTTCCCCATGGTCGGGCCGCCGGCCTTCACCCGGGCGAGGAGGGCGCTCCGCTTACGTTCCGCTCGGGGCCGCCGCCTCCCGCCCAGGTGCCCGGTCGGGGGCCACCGGCCGGGGACCGGTCGTGAATCGCCCGGGCGGCGCTGATCCCGGAATCTTCCGATGAGCCATCCCGAGCTGACCCCCATGATGCGCCAGTACCGGGAGTGGAAGCGCCAGCACCCCGATTGCCTGCTCCTCTTCCGCCTCGGCGACTTCTACGAGCTGTTCTTCGACGACGCCGTCGTCGCCAGCCGCGTCCTTGAGATCGCCCTGACCTCCCGCCAGAAGGGGGAGGGGAAGATCCCCATGGCCGGGGTCCCCCACCACGCCGTGGACGGGTACGTGGGGCGCCTCCTCAAGGCCGGCCACAAGGTGGCCATCTGCGACCAGGTCGAGGCCCCGGGGGCGGGGAAACGGCTCATCCGCCGCGAGGTGGTCCGGCTGATCACGCCGGGGACCGTGACCGATCCCCAGCTGCTCGACCGGGGGGCCAACAATTTCCTCTGCGCCCTCTACCCGGCCCGCGACGGCCTGGGCGCGGCCCTCATCGACGTCACCACCGCCGACTTCCTGGTCGGGGAGGAGCCCAGCCGGGAGGGGCTCCTGGCGACCGTCCTGCTCCGCCGGCCGGCCGAGGTCCTGCTGCCGGCCTCGTCGAAGGACGAGCCCCTCCTCGCCGCCCTGCGGGAGGCAGGGACCCCGGTGACCTTCCGCGAGCCGGCGACCTTCGAGCTCCGTCCCGCGGTCGAGCTCCTCCAGCGCCACTTCGGCGTCGTCGCCCTGGAGGGGCTGGGGCTCGGGGGCCTGAGCTGGGGCCTCCAGGCCGCCGCCGCGGCCCTCGCCTACCTCGCCGAGACCCAGCGGGTCCCCCTCGTCCACCTCACCCGGGTCCAGCGCCTCTCCCGGGCCGATCACCTCGTCCTCGACGACACCACGGTCCGGAACCTCGAGCTCCTGGAGACCCTCGAGGAGCGCGCGGTCCGGGGCTCCCTCCTCTGGGCCCTCGACCAGACCGTGACCGCCATGGGGAGGCGCCTGCTCCGCGCCTGGCTCCTCCGACCGCTCCTCGACCCGGCGGCGATCGCCCGCCGTCTCGATGCCGTCCAGGAGCTGATGGAGGCCCCGCTCCTCCGGGAGGCGATCCGGGAGGCCCTCGGGGAGGTGGGGGACCTGGAGCGGCTGGCCAGCCGGGTCGCCCTCGGGGTGGCCACCCCCCGCGACCTCGTCGGGCTCAGGAGCGGGCTCCGCCCGCTCCCGGCCCTCCGGGAGCGCCTGGCGGAGGTCGCGGCCGCGCTCCTCGCCGGGACGGCGGCGGGGCTCGAGGACCTCGGTGAGCTCCGCCGGCTGCTCGAGGACGCCCTGGTGGACGACCCGCCCATCACCGCCCACGAGGGCCACCTGATCCGGGAGGGCTTCAGCGCGGAGCTGGCGGCCCTGCGGGCGGAGATCCACGAGGCCAAGGCCTGGATCGCCGGCCTGGAGGCGCGGGAGCGGGCGCGCACCGGCATCCCGACCCTCCGCGTCCGGTTCAACCGCGTCTTCGGCTACTCCATCGAGGTCTCCAAGACGCACCTCAAGCAGGTCCCCGACGACTACATCCGCCGCCAGACCCTGGTGGGGGCGGAGCGCTTCGTCACCCCCGAGCTCAAGGAGTACGAGGCCACGGTGCTCGGCGCCGAGGAGCGCACCCATCGGCTCGAGTACGAGCTGTTCGAAGGGGTCCGGCAGAAGGCTCAGCAGGAGGCCGAGCGGATCCTCCGGACGGCCCGCGCCGTGGCCGCCATCGACCTCCTGGCCGGCCTGGCCCGGCTCGCCCACGAGCGGGGGTACACGCGCCCCGAGGTCCATGCGGGGGAGGAGCTTCAGATCCTCGACGGCCGCCACCCGGTCCTCGAGCGGGAGCCCACCGGGCCGGGCTTCGTCCCCAACGACCTCGCCCTCGACGGCCGGGAGGTCCAGTGCCTGATCCTCACCGGCCCGAACATGGCCGGCAAGTCCACCTACATGCGTCAGGCGGCCCTGATCGTCCTCATGGCGCAGATGGGGAGCTTCGTCCCGGCCCGGCAGGCGCGGGTCGGGGCCGTGGACCGGATCTTCACCCGGATCGGAGCCCGGGACAACCTCCTCAAGGGCCGGAGCACGTTCCTCCAGGAGATGACGGAGACCGCGGTCATCCTGCGGCACGCGACGCCCCGGAGCCTGATCCTCCTCGACGAGATCGGGCGGGGAACCTCGACCTTCGACGGCCTGGCGATCGCCTGGGCCGTGGCCGAGTACCTCCATGAGCGCTGCCCGGGGGCCAAGGTCCTCTTCGCCACCCACTACCACGAGCTGACGCGCCTGGCCGCCGAGCTGCCGCGGGTCCGGAACGTCCACGTCGCGGTGCGCGAGTGGCACGAGGAGATCATCTTCCTCCACAAGGTGCGGCCGGGGGGCACGGACCGGAGCTACGGGATCCAGGTGGCCCGGCTGGCCGGCCTCCCCCCCGAGGTCCTCGCCCGCGCCAGGGCCCTGCTCGCCGAGCTCGAGGAGGCCGGCCCACGCGTCGTCCCCGCCGAGCCGACCCCCCAGCTCGCGCTCTTCCCCCCCACCCCGCACCCGGTGCTGGAAACCCTCGCAGGCCTGGACCTCGACCGGCTCACCCCGCTCGAGGCCCTCACGACCCTCCACGCCCTCCAGGTCAGGCTCAAGTCCGGCCCGTGACCCGCATCCGGATCCTCCCGGCCGCCCTCGTCAACAAGATCGCCGCGGGCGAGGTGGTCGAGCGCCCGGCCTCGGTGGTCAAGGAGCTCGTCGAGAACAGCCTCGACGCCGGGGCCGAGCGGATCGTGGTGGAGGTCCGGGGAGCGGGGCGACAGCTCATCCGGGTCGCCGACGACGGCCACGGGATGACCCGGGAGGAGTGCCTCCTGGCGCTTCAGCGGCACGCCACCTCCAAGATCGGGCTGGAGGAGGACCTGGCGGCGATCCAGACCCTCGGCTTCCGGGGGGAGGCCCTCCCGGCCATCTTCGCGGTCTCGCGCCTTCTGCTCCTCTCCACGGTGCCGGGCGCGGCGGGGGGGACCCTCGTCCGGGGCGAGGGCGGGCGGGTCGCGGAGGTCCTGGAGGCCGACGGACCGGTGGGGACGAGCGCGGAGGTCCGCGACCTCTTCTTCAACACCCCGGCCCGGCTGAAGTTCCTCAAGAGCCCCCCGACCGAGCAGGCGGCGATCGCGCGGACGGTCACCCAGCTCGCCCTGGCCCACCCGGGCTGCCACGTCCGCCTGGTGAGCAACGAGCGCACCCTCCTGAACGCCCCGCGGGCCCGGACCCTGCGGGACCGCCTGGGGGCGCTCTACGGCTTCGGGGTGGCCGCCCGGCTCCTCGAGGTCCTGGGGGAGGCCGGGGAGGCCCGCCTGGAGGGGTTGATCTCGCCGCCCCAGATCAGCCGGACGCATCGCGAGGAGATCGCCCTGGTCGTCAACGGCCGGCCGGTCCGCGACACCCTCTTGACGCAGGCGCTGCTGGAGGCCTACCGGCCGCTCCTGCCCCGGGACCACTTCCCCCTGGCCCTCCTCGTCCTGACCCTCCCGCCCTCTCAGCTGGACATCAACGTCCACCCGACGAAGGCGTGGGTCCGCTTCCGCCAGCCCCGGCATCTCCACGACCTCGTCCACGGCGCGGTGAGCGCGGCGCTCCGCCGGCTCGAGGCCGTCCCGGCCCGGGCGGTCTCGCTCCCGGCAGCGGGGGCGGCCGAGCCCGGGGCGGCGCCTGCGGCCGCGGCGGCGATGGGTCTCCAGGCCTCGCTCTTCCGCGAGGAGGAGGCCGCCTACGGCGCGGGCCGTCTCTTCGGCGAGCCGGTCGGCCAGATCGAGGAGACCTTCATCGTCGCCTACACGGCCGAGGAGGTCTTCTTCGTGGACCAGCACGTGGCCCACGAGCGGGTCCTCTTCGAGCGGCTCCGGACGGACCTGGAGGCCGGCCCGCTGGCGGGGCAGGAGCTCCTCTTCCCGCAGCCCCTCGAGCTCGCCCCGGCCCGTCGCGAGCTCCTCGAGGCCTGGCTCCCCGCCCTCGGCAGGCTCGGGTTCAGCCTCGAGAGCTTCGGTGGCACCACCCTCCTCATCCGGAGTGTCCCCTCCCTCCTCCGGGACGACGACCCCCAGCGGCTCGTGGACGACCTGGTCGGAGAGCTCCCGCCCGGGGAGGCCCAGGTCTCCCCCGCGGCGCTCGACCGGCTGCTCGCCTTCGTGGCGTGCCGGGCGGCGATCAAGGCGTTTCTCACCACGCGCGTCGGCGACGCCGCGTTTTTCGTCGGCATCGCGATTCTCTACAGCGCGACCGGCTGTCTGACGTTTCGGGATATCACCATCAAGCGGGACCTGCGCCGTGACTGGTGAGGGGGTCACGACGGGGCCCCGCGTCGAGCCGCTGCTCGCCCTCGTCGGGCCGACCGGGGTGGGGAAGACCGCGCTGGCGGTCCGACTCGCCCGGGAGTGGGCGATGGAGGTGGTGAGCGTGGACTCCCGCCAGGTCTACCGGCGGATGGACATCGGGACCGGCAAGCCGACGCCGGAGGAGCGGGCCGCGGTCCCCCATCACCTCCTCGACGTGGTGGAGCCGGACGCGCGCTACGACGCGGCCCGGTTCGCCCGCGACGCCGCCGAGGCGATCCGGGGGATCCGGGCGCGGGGACGCCTGCCGGTCCTGGTAGGGGGGACCGGGCTCTACCTCCGGGCCTTCCTCCGCGGCCTGGCCCCGGTTCCGGGCCGGGATCCCGCCTTCCGGGCGGCCCTCGCCGAGCGGGCCCGCCGCGAGGGCCCGGCGTCCCTCCACGCCGAGCTGGCCGCGATCGACCCGGAGCGCGCGGCCCGGATCCACCCCCACGACCTCGTCCGGATCAGCCGCGCCCTGGAGATCCATCGCGCCAGCGGCGAGCCCCCGAGCCGGCTCCTGGCCTGGCGGCGGACCGTCCCCGGGGAGGGGGTCCTCGTCCTGGGCCTGACGGTGCCGCGGTCCCGGCTCTACGCGCGTCTCGAGGCGCGGGTCGAGGCCATGCTCGCCCGGGGGCTCCTCGAGGAGGTCCGGGGGCTGCTCCGGGCGGGGTTCTCCCCGGAGCTCCCGGCCCTCCAGGGGATCGGCTACCGGCACATGGCCGCGGTCCTGGCCGGGCGGCTCCCGCTGGGCGAGGCCATCCGGGCGATGAAGCGGGACACCCGGCGCTACGCCAAGCGGCAGTGGGCCTGGTTCGCCCGCGAGCCCGGGGTGCTCTGGGTCGAGGTCGAGCCCGATGACCCCGAGGGGGCCGTGAAGGCGGTCCGCGCCCAGGTTGAAGCCGCGGGGATTTTCCCGTAGAGTGAAACCGTTGGTGATGATCACCCGGAACGGGGCTGAAGCGGCCATCCTGATCGGGCTTCGCCGCCCCCGGCAGCGCCGCTGGGAGGTCGAGGAGTCCCTGGAGGAGCTGGGCCGGCTGACCGAGGCCGCCGGCGCGCGGGTGCTCGCCTCCGTCATGCAGGAGCGCGAGGCCCCGTCCCCCGCCCTCCACTACGGGCGGGGGAAGGTGGACGAGCTGGCGCGGCTCGCCGAGGCGCTCGGGGCGGACCTCCTAATCTCCGACGACCCCCTGACCCCGGTCCAGGAGCGCAACCTCCAGCGCGCCCTCGGGCGGCGGGTCATCGACCGCACCGCGCTCATCCTCGACATCTTCGCCCAGCGGGCCCGGACCAGCGAGGGGAAGCTCCAGGTGGAGCTGGCGCAGCTCACCTACCTCCTCCCCCGGCTGGTGGGGCAGTGGGCCCACCTGGAGCGGCTGGGCGGCGGGATCGGGACCCGGGGCCCCGGGGAGACCCAGCTCGAGTCCGACCGCCGGGTGATCCGGCGGCGGATCCGGGAGATCGAGGACGACCTCCAGGACGTGCGCCGGCACCGGCGCCTCCTCCGGGAGCGGCGGCGGGACCTCGGGCTCCCGGTGGTGGCCCTGGTGGGGTACACCAACGCCGGCAAGACCACCCTCCTCAACCGGCTCACCGGTGCCGGCGCCCCGACCCGGGACCAGCTCTTCGTCACCCTGGACCCGGCCGCCCGCCTGGTGGCCGCCGCCGCCCACCAGCCCTTCATCCTCACCGACACCGTCGGCTTCATCCGGAAGCTCCCCCCCCAGCTGGTCGCCGCGTTCCGGGCGACCCTCGAGGAGCTGGGGGAGGCGGACCTGCTCCTCCACGTGGCCGACGTGAGCCACCCCCGGCTCGAGGAGCAGATGAGCGCCGTTCACCGCACCCTCCAGGCCCTCGATCTCGCCGACAAGCCCATCCTCCTGGTCCTGAACAAGGTGGACCGCCTGGGCGGCCAGGACGGCGGCCTGCGCCAGCTGACAGACGAGGGCGGGATCCCGGTCTCGGCCCTCACGGGGGAGGGGACCCCGGAGCTGCTCCAGCGGATCGAGGTCGCCCTGAAGGTCTCCCTCCTCCACGCCCGGGTCCTGGTCCCCTATGGGCGGGCCGGACTGCTTGGCGCCCTCTACGAGCGGGGGCGCGTCCTGCGGCGCGAGGATCGGCCCGACGGGATCCTCCTCGACGTGGAGCTCCCCCAGCGCCTGGCGGGGCTCGTGGCGGGCCTGGAGGCGTAGGCCGTTTCCTGGTTGACACGGCCCCGGGACGCCCTGAATAATCGGGGATTGGACGGAAGGGCTGAAGTCCTTCGCCGATTCCGACCTGGGTGGAACGGCGACCCCCCCGGCCAAGGAGGTCAACGATGACGAGGTGGCGATCGCTCGGGGTGTGGCTGCTCGTGGCCGTGATGGCGGGCCCGTTCGGCCCGGCGTACGTCGCGGCCCAGCTCGTGGAGCCCAAGGCCAGGGTGACGACGGAAGGAGGAAAGGACATCCGAGAGGCCCAGGAGGAGCCCTCCGACGGTCCCAAGGCGCGGGTGGCGGTGGCCCGCTTCACCGACAAGACCGGCAAGGGGTGGTGGACCGGCTCGATCGGCGACGGCATGGCCGACATGCTCGCCACCTCCCTCTTCCACACCAACCGCTTCATCGTCCTGGAGCGTCAGACGCTCGGTGATGTCCTGAAGGAGCAGGACCTGGCCGTCGCGGGCCGGGTCAAGCAGGAGACGGCGGCCCCCGTCGGCGAGATCGAGGGGGCCGAACTTCTGGTGACGGGGGCGGTGACCGAGTTCGATCCAGGCGCCGCGGGCGGGGGTGGCGGGGTCGGGGGCTTCGGCGGCTTCGGCCGCGTCTTCGGCGCCATCGCCGGCGGGTTCAAGCGGGCCCACATGGCGATCGACGTGCGGGTCATCGACACCAAGACCTCCCGGATCGTCGCGGCGACCTCGGTCCAGGGCGAGGCGACCGACGTCAACCTGGGCGCTCTTCTGGGCGGGGCCTCCGGAGGTGGCGCGCTGGCCGGGGCCCTCGGGGGGTGGTCCAACACCCCGGTGGAAAAGGCCCTCCGGATCACCATTCAGGAGGCCGTGAAGTTCATCGTCGCGAAGACCCCGGCGACCTACTACCGTGTCCCGTCGCAGGGGGCGCTGGCTCCCTCGACCGCTGCGCCGACGGGACCGCCGGCCGCCGGCTTTCAGCCGGTCGGGGCTCCGCCCCCCACCGCTCCGCAGGTGGCTGCCCCTGCGCCCCAGCTCCCACCGACGCCCTCCGCGGCCCTCCCCGAGATCGTGTACGCACGGGCGGGCGCGGGGGTGAGCCTCCGAGAGGGAGCGGGGCCGGACCACAAGGTGATCACGGTCCTCGCAAAGGGAACACGGCTCTTCGTCCTGGACGAGAAGGACAGGTGGTACAATGTGAGGACCGAGGACGGCAAGGAGGGGTGGGTGGCCTCCTGGCAGACTTCCGTGCAGCCGTAGTGGGCGCGGGGGATCCAGGGGCGATCGCCGGTTCCCGAAGGCTCTGGGGGTGCCCAGGGCCTTCGGCTGTCTCGGCCGGCGCGGGATGCGTCCATGGGACTGGCCAACTGGTTGACCATCGTCCGGATCGTGCTGATCCCGGTCTTCGTGATCCTCCTGGTCGAAGACCGGGTGGGGATCGCCCTGGCCGTCTTCTGCCTCGCCGGCCTCACGGACGCCCTGGACGGCTACATCGCCCGGACCCGCGGCAAGGCGACCCGCCTCGGGGCGTTCCTCGATCCCGTGGCGGACAAGCTCCTCCTGAGCGCCTCCTTCATCACCCTGACCTATAAGTTCCCGCACCTCCTCCCCTTCTGGCTCACCGCGGTGGTGATCAGCCGCGACCTCCTCCTCATGCTGGGCGCGGCGCTCGTCCACATGAGCGGGGGGCAGATCCAGCCCGCCCCGACCCTGCTCGGCAAGGCGACCACGGCGCTCCAG
>JACPHL010000195.1:0-2738 GCA_016188625.1 Candidatus Rokuibacteriota bacterium
AGAGCTCGAGGCGGATCTCCTTCAGCCTCTTCGCCTTCAGGGCCTCGGCAGGGAAGTCCACGTCCAGGGACTGGGTCGCATCCTGGCCGGGGTCGAGCCGCTCGCTGCCGTACGTGGCGAACCTAAGGGTCGGCTCGGTCCGAGTCTCCTCGAGCTTGATCAACTGCCCCTGGGCATCGATGTACTGGATCTTTCCCGCGACAAGGCGGACGGTCTGATTCGCAGAGCCATTCTTCAGCTTGAGCGTCCCCGTGAGCCTCGCCGGAGAGACGACGCGGCCGGAGCCCTTCTCGACCCGTTCCGTGACCTTCAACTCCGTGACCTCGCCCGTGAGGATCCCGGCCTTCACCGTCACCGAGGCCGGCGTCACCGTGTAGGTCTTGTCCTCGACCACCGCGGCCGTCCCTGACGGCTGCTGGGAGCAGCCGAGGGCCATCGCCGCCACCGCCGCGGCCAAGATCGTCATGCCTGCCCATCTCCTCATAGCCGTCTCCCCCTTGCACCGACGCTGACCGTCAGCGTTTGTGATCGTAACGTCTGCCTCTCGCGCAGAGCCCCATTCGCTCGTCCTGGAACTGGAGACCCACGCGTAAACAATGGTGGGGGCGGCCCAGTCCGCCCCCACCATAGACCTGTCGGCTGCAGATGGCTTACCGAGCGGCGATCTTGTGCCAGGTCGAGTTGGAAACCTCAGAGGTGTGAACCTGGGGGGTTCCCTCAACCACGTTCGCCATCGTCCTCAGCACTTCGGGATAGGCCCCGCGGCTATAAGCCTCCGCGTGCTCTTTCTGCTCCCACAGGCTGATGGCGACCGCTTCCTTTCCGTCCTGGGGGACGAACGCGATTTCGTCCTTGAAGCCCTGCTGCTTTCGAAGCAGGGGGATGATCTCCTGCTCGACCAGCCGGGTGAACTCGGTAGTGCTATTCGGCTTCAGCTGCATGCGAACGGTACGAGCAAACATGTGAGCCTCCTCGGTTGTGGTGCTAAGAGGATCTGGGAATTCAGATGACCTGACTTAGCGCAGATGACCTGAAGAGTGAGGAGAATTGCTCAACTCGTTAGCCATGATAGGATGATTCACTTTACTTGTCAAGCAAAATCTGGTATAGAGGTAAATGCTTAACCGAATAGCGTTAATCACAAGGGGGGGATGCGGGGTGGATGTTCCTTTCGTGATCAGGCAGCGGCTGGAAGAACTGGGGGCGGAGCAGAGAGATCTGGCCACTGCTGCCCAGGTGACGGAGTCCTACATTTCACAGTTGCTGACTCGGAAAAAACCACCTCCCGCGCCGAATCGGACAGATATCTATGACAAGATGGAGAGATTTTTGAAGCTCCCGCGCGGTGAGCTTGCCGTGCTGGCTGACCTCCAGCGTAAGGAAGAATTGAAGAGGAGATTGGGGGACGCGCCGCCGGCGCCCCTGTTCAAAGAAGTCCGAGAGCTGATTCTCCGGAAATGCCACCCCGACAGCCAAAAAGACATGCGTGCGATCTTTGAGGGGCAGGCCTTCGGCGAGCTGGAACGCCTCGTCACACAGAAGCTCCTGGACGTGGTCAAAAAAGTGGCCAGAGAAGAATTGGAAAATGAACGGTGGCTCCGCCTGGTGGCTCGACTCAGCGGCCGAAGCTATGAACAGATGCGGGTCATCGTGCTCGAGTTCCTGGATACGGATATCTTCCACTTGTCGGCTGAACACTGCGTTGCCTTCTTGGATCCGCTGATCGAATCCTGGGATATCGACCTCGCAACATTCGGTGTGGAAATCGTCTTAAACCGCAGAGTCGCCCGGGGATACCTGAAGAAATTTGAGTTCGTTGAACGGGAGCCCGAACAGCCGTCCGGCGAAGAGCCGGGGCTCCGGGAATTCCTTCGGGATCCTTCCCTCAGCGGCGATGCGACCGAGGAGGAAATCGAGTTCCTAAAAAGGCTGAGGTTCAAGGGAAAACGGCCTGCCCCACTCTATTACTACCGGGAGTTGCAAAACCTGAGAGACCCTCTCCACTTCCGCAAGGGGTAGACCGACACAGTGCGGGCTGAGAACGGATGGGACCGAGCTATCGAGGGGGGACCATGCTGAACGACGTTCTGGCTATGGGCGTAGCTGTCGCGGTGATGGTGGTGTTTGCCACGATCCTCGGAGCGGTAGAGCTACTGTGGAAAGTGCTGCGCGCCGCTCGGCTTGTGAGACCCCACTGAGCCGGGCACGACCCGGTGACGTTGGACCCCCGCGCTTAAGGGCCGGGGGTGCTCTCGAGGAGTGTCCGGCTTTGGGGGAGTCTGGCCCCCCGGCAGGCCCCGAAGCCTTTCGCCGGCGGCGAAGCCGGCCTGGCGAAAGGTGGGCTTCGCCCAGGGCCGTCGGACGGGGTCCCCGCCGGGCCGAAGGACCGGTGGGGTGCTCGGTTGGGGGGCAGAGCCCCCCTCCGAGTTTATACTGGGGGCGTGTTCGAGCTGGTGACGATCCCCGCGGGGTGGTTCTGGATGGGCGAGGATGACGGCCTCCCGGACAGCCGGCCGCGCCATCGGGTCTGGGTGGACGCCTTCCGGATCGGCCGCTACCCGGTCACCAACGCCGAGTACGCCCGTCACCTGGAGGCCACCGGCGCCGCGCCGCCCCCCTTCTTCGGGGATCCGAACTTCTCACGCCCGCGCCAGCCGGTGGTGGCGGTGAGCTGGCCCGAGGCCGCCGCCTTCTGCGCCTGGCTCGCCGCCGAGACCGGGCTCGCCCTCCGGCGCCCG
>JACPHL010000195.1:2811-7446 GCA_016188625.1 Candidatus Rokuibacteriota bacterium
GCGCGCGGCGGCCTCGAGGACGCGCCCTACCCATGGGGGGACGCCCCGCCCGAGGCCCTGCCGTGGTGGCCCGAGCGCATGCGCCCGGACCGGCCCGCCCGGGTCGGCGGGCTGCCGCCGAACGGCTATGGCCTGCACGACATGGAGGGGATCGTCCACGAGTGGTGTCAGGACTGGTATGACCCCGTCTACTACGCCCGCTCTCCCGAGCGCAACCCCCAGGGGCCGCCCTCCGGCGACCGCAAGGTCTCGCGCGGCGGGGCCTGGCGTCATCAGATCCCGGTGAGCCGCTGCGCCCATCGCTCGAGCCTGCCGCCCCACCTCCGCTACGCCGACTACGGCTTCCGGGTCGCGGCGTCAGAGCGCTGAGCCCCGCGCCGAGTTGGCCCCGTAACCGGTGGCGGCCCCCCGCGGGGAGGCGTCGCGCCCCCCGAGGAGGCGTCAGCCCCCTGGGGAGGCGGCGGCCCCGAGCGGAACGGTAAGCGGAGCGGCGCGGGTCCCCGTCGTGAGCGAGCCGGGTGGGGAAGCCGACAGGCGAGCGGAGGACAAAGAGGAGGGGCCCCGCCCCGCGAGCCACAGACGGGTGCGCCGCGGAGCGTGTGGAGCGAGGGGCCGACGCCTCCCGCTAGGGGGCGGAGCTCCCCTCCGAGCGCCTACCGGCCCTTGAAGGCGGGGGTCCGCTTCGCGGCGAACGCCTGGATCCCCTCGGCGAAGTCCTCGGTGTGCCCCATGGCGGCGATCCACTGGCTCTCGTGCTCCATCTGCGTCTCCAGGCTCTCGCTGGTGGCGAGGTGGAAGAGGAGCTTACCGCGGCCGAGGGCGAGGGTCGGGCCTTGCGCCAGCTCGCGCGCCAGTGCGGCGACGGTCGTGGCCAGCTCGGCGTCGGGGACCACGCGCGTGGCGAGCCCCCAATCCACCGCCTCCCGCGCGGTGAGGACGCGGTTGGTGTAGAACAGCTCGACGGCCCGGCGGAGGCCGACCAGGCGGGGGAGGAAGTAGGAGGAGCTGCCGTCGGGGGTGGCGGCGATCCGGGCGTAGGCCATGGTGAAGCGCGCCGACTCGGCGGCCACCACCAGATCGCCGGCGATGGCCAGGGAGAACCCGCCGCCCGCCGCGACCCCGTTGACCGCCGTGATCACCGGCTTGGGCATCCGGACCAGGCGCGAGACGGCACCGTGGACGTAGGTGGTCAGCTCCTTGATCACGACCCCGATCCGGCCCAGGCTCGAGACGAACTCCTTGACGTCCCCGCCGCCGCAGAAGGCCTTCCCCGCCCCGGTCACCACCACGCAGCGGACCCCGGGGTCCTCGTCGGCGGCCAGGACCGCGGTGAAGAGCTCGCGGGCCAGCGGGAGGCTCAGGGCGTTGAAGGCCTCGGGCCGGTTCAGGGTGATGGTGGCGACGCCGTCGGCGATCTCGTATCGGAGATGCTCGTAGGTCATGCGACCCTCCCGGGGATGAGTGAGGTGGCCTTCATTATAGGCCCGCGGAACGGCGTCTGACCCGGGGCGGCCGGGGCCGGGCGACCCCTTCAGGCGGGGTGCTCGGTGGCCGCGAGCCAGGACGGGGAGATCCCGACCCCCCGGAGGCTCTTGACGACCCGCTCGGGGGTCCCCCAGTCCGACCACGTGAGGGCCGGGAGCCGGGAGACGGCGAGGAAGGACGGACAGGGCTCCAGGACCTCCCGGGAGAAGTTCGCCCGGGGGGCCAGGGCGTAGGCCTGCTGGACCGCCCAGGGCTCGTCCTCGGTCCCCGCGAACGGGGCGATCCGGGCCAGGCGGTCCGCCAGCCGCGGGAGGAGCCGGCGGCCGGCCTCGAGGAGCGTCCTCGCCGTCGCGACGAAGACGAAGGTGTTCCAGAGCCAGCCCTCGGCGAGGTAGGCCCGCGCGGTCTCGGCCGGGGGCTTCTCGCGGAACCGCCGCACCCGCCGGAGCGGGGCCGTCGCGCCCGCCCCGAGCGGCTCGCCCGGCTCGATCCAGCCGTACTCGGGCTCGGGCTCCGTCGGGCGCGCGCCGAGCAGGACGAGCCACTCCGGGTGCCGGCGGACGACGTCGGCCACCTCCACGACGTGGCGCATGAAGGCAGCCTCCTCCAGGATGAAGTGGTCGGAGGGGAAGACCGCGACGACGGCCTCCGGGTCCTGCCAGGAGATCCAGGAGGCCGGGAAGAGCACGCCGGCGGCCGTGCCACGGTCCTCGGGCTGGATCAGCACGGAGGGGCGCGGGCTGCCGGTGAACTCCGCCGCGATGTAGCGGGCGTGCTGCCGGAGGGTCACCAGCACGGTCTTTCGGGGCGGGACGGCGAGGAGCACCCGGTCCAGGGTCTGGCGGAGGAGCGAGCGCGAGCCGACCAGGGCGGCGTACTGCTTCGGGCGCTCGTCGCCGCAGACCCGCCGGGTGAGCGGCCGAAGGCGCATCCCTTCCCCGCCGGCCAGCACGATCGCCCAGAGGCGAGCCTCAGCGGAGGGCTCGATCCGGGCCGGCGGCTTTTGATCGGCAGCGGTCTCGGGGTCGCTCACGGCCGCGATCTGGTACGAAGGGAATCGCTCGTCCGACTAACTCCTATTATGGACGGGGCGCGGGGGGAGTCAACAGGGAAGCTTGGGATCGTGAGCGCAATCACGTGGCCAGGGATGTGTTCCCGCAAGGCCTTGGGGAATCTGCCCCCCGGCAGGCCCGGAAGTCGCCCTTCGGCGACTGGCCCCTCCGGGGAGGCATCGGCCCCTCGCTCCACACGCTCCGCTCGGGACCGACGCCTCCCCTGACGGTCCACTCCGAGCGCGGGCTTGGCCCGCGCACCCTTGGGGGGAGGTTCGGAAGGGGGGCGTCAGCCCCCCTCCGAGGGGTCTAGCGGTGCTCGCCGACCCGGTGGAGCTTGAGCAGGTTGGTCGTCCCGCGCACCCAGAGCGGGGCGCCCGCCACGATGACCAGGACGTCGTTGAGGCGGACCGTGTGGTCGGCGAGGAGGCTCGCCTCGATCTCCTCCACCATCTCGTCCACGGAGGCGAGCCGCCGGATCGAGCGGGGGACGACCCCCCAGTCCAGGGCCAGCCGCCGGCGGACGCGCTCCGAGGGGGTGAAGGCGATGACGGGGACCGGGGGGCGGTCCTGGGAGAGGAGCCGGGCGGTGAAGCCGGACTGGGTGAAGGCGACGATGGCGCGGGCCCCGAGGCTCCGGGCCGCGAAGGTGGCGGCGTCGCTGATCGCCTCCGGGAAGGAGCGCTCGGCCCGGGCCCGCTCGAGGGGGGCGGGCGGCGCGGCCTGCTCAGCGCGGCGGAGGACCCGGTCCAGGACCCGCACCGCCTCCACCGGATAGGCCCCGCTGGCCGACTCGGCCGAGAGCATGACGGCGTCGGTCCCGTCGAAGATGGCGTTGGCGACGTCGGAGATCTCCGCTCGCGTCGGGCGGGGACGCTCCACCATCGACTCGAGCATCTGGGTGGCGATGATGACCGGGACCCGGGCCTGCCGGGCCTTCTTGATGACCTCCTTCTGGACGATCGGGACCTCCTCGAGCGGCATCTCGACCCCGAGGTCCCCCCGGGCCACCATCACGCCCCCGGCGACCCCGAGGATCTCCTCCAGCCGGCCCAGGGCCTCGGGGCGCTCCAGCTTGGCGATGACCTGGGCGTCGGAGCCGTTGTCGTTGATGAACTCCCGGACCTCCAGGATGTCGGCGGCCGAGCGGACGAAGGAGACGGCGACATAGTCCACGCCGTGACGGAGGCCGAAGCGGAGGTCCTCGCGGTCCTTCTCGGTCAGCGGGGCCAGCCGGAGCGCGGTCTCGGGGAGGTTCACGCCCTTGTGGTCGCGGACGAGCCCGCCCGTCGCCACCCGGCAGACAACCTCCTCCTCCCTGGCCTCGCGGACCTCGAGCTGGATCCGGCCGTCGTCGATCAGGACCCGGTCCCCGGGCTTGACGTCGCGGGCGAGCCCCTCGTAGCTGACCGCCGCGCGGCCCGGGTCCCCCACCACGGGCCGGGTGGTCAGGACGAACTCCGCCCCGCGCCGGAGGAGCGCGCTCCCCCCCTCGAAGGTCCCCAGGCGGATCTTGGGGCCCTGGAGGTCCTGGAGGATGGCGACGGGGCGCCCCAGGCGGGCCTCGACGGAGCGGATCCGCTCGATGGCCTGCCCGTGCTCGGCGTGGGTGCCGTGGGAGAAGTTCAAGCGGGCGACGTCCATGCCCGCCCGGGCCATCTGCTCGATGATCCCCTCGGCGGCCGAGGCCGGGCCGAGGGTGCAGATGATCTTGGTCCGGCGAGAAATAGCGCGTCGCTCCATCCGCCCCCTCAGGGTCTCAGCGCGAGCCCTCCGGGTCCGCCGAGCCGGCGATCTCGGGGAGCTCGACCCGCTCGAGCCGCCCGACGGCCTCCGCCAGATCCCGCACCTCCCAGGTCGGCCGGAGGCCCCCGGGTGGGACCGCCTCGTCCTTCCGGTTGACCCACACGACAGGGAGCCCGAGCCGGCGGGCCGGGACGACGTCGTGGAAGTAGCTCTGGGCGACGTGCGCCCACGGCGTCTCCCCGCCGATCCGCCGTCGCGCCTCGAGGAAGTGGCCGGGGGCGGGCTTGTAGGAGCCGACCTGCTGGGCGGTGACGAGGAGGGGGAAGGCCACGGGGAAGTGCCGGAGGGTCCC
>JACPHL010000197.1 GCA_016188625.1 Candidatus Rokuibacteriota bacterium
CGGATGATCCCGTGGACGCAGAGCTGGGTGTCCCAGTTCCCCCACCGCTCGCGGATGACGCCCTCGCGGCCGTAGAGGGGGAGGGAGCACTCGAGCTGGCGGCTCACCCCGTGGACCTGGGAGTACTCGAGGAAGGTCCCCTGCCCCGAGACGGTGTCGCGCCAGTAGAGGGCGGACAGGATCTGGAGCGCCCCCATCATCCCGCCCCAGTAGTCGGCGAGCCAGATGGTGTGCTTCGAGGGGGAGCCGCCGAGCTCCTCCGGGATCCCGGTGATGGCGAAGGCCCCGCCCTGGGCCTGACCGAGGATGTCGTAGGAGGCCCGGACGCGCCCCGGCCCCCAGCCGCCGAAGCCGCCGAGCCACATGTAGACCAGGCGCGGGTTGATCTTCGAGAGCTGGCGGTAGCCGATCCCCCAGCGGTCGAAGGTTCCGGGCCGGAAGTTCTCCACCACCACGTCCACCTTGGCGGCGAGCTTGTACATCAGCTCCCGGGCCTCGGGGCGATGGAAGTCCATGGAGATGAAGGACTCGTTGAAGTTGGCCCCGAAGAAGCCGAGCCCGGTGCCGGAGCCCGGGACCCACCGGGAGAGCGGGTAGAGGAACCCCTCGTTGCCGGGGGTGGAGTGGCGCATCGGCTCGCCCCGGCGCGGGGCCTCGATCTTGATCACCTCGGCCCCCAGCTCGCCGAGGTAGGAGGCGCAGGAGGGGCCCAGGATGTACTGGGTGCAGGAGAGCACCCGGTAGCCCTTGAGCACCTCGGGCTTCGCGAAGACGGCCGCCGGGGCGAAGGTCTCCCGGCAGTAGCGCTCGAAGTCGGCGTTCCCGGCGCCGTTCCGGCCGGTCGCGGGGCGGCCGGTCGCCTTCCCGCGGGCCGCAGGTCGCGGGCGGGTCCGGGCCTTGGCGGTCGCGCGCTTCCTGGCAGCCATCAGATCACCCCCTGCTTGGCGAGCCGCTCGAGCTCCTCGCGGGTGTAGCCGAGCAGCCGCCGGTAGACCTCCTCGTTGTCGTAGCCGACCGGGCGGCCGAGCCACTTGAGCCGCGCCGGGGTCTTCTCGGCGAGCATGGGGCTCGTCGCGACCAGGACCGGGCCGTAGAGCCGGTCCACGAACTCGGCGACCTGCCCCCGGTACTTGAAGTGCGGGTACTCGGCGACCTCGTGGACCGCCTGGACGCCGCCCGAGGCCACCTCCTGGCGGATGAGCTTCCGCTCCGCCTGGGCGCGGGTGTTCTCCTTCAGCCACTCGCAGAGGAGGGTGTAGGTCTTCACCTGGCGGGTGTGGGGGAGCCGCTCGGAGACGTTCCGGAGGTTGGGATCGGCGATGATCTCCTCCTCCGCCTCCGGGACCTCGTCGCCCACGGTCCGCCAGATCCGGTACCAGAGCCGGTCGTGGCCGCCGCCGACCATCATGTAGCCGTCCTTGCACGGGTTGACGGCGTAGATGTTGATGGCCAGGTCCCAGTTGCCGTAGCGGGGGCGGATGGAGCCGTCCATCCCGTGCCAGACCCAGTTGTAGTCCAGGATCCGGATGACCCCTTCGGCGGCCGTCGCCTCGATGAACTGCCCCTTTCCCGAGACCTTTTCGCGGTGGAGGAGGGCGGCCACGATCCCCATGGCCGCGGCGGTCCCGCCGACGTGGTCGGCCATCCACATCCCGGAGCGGGTGGGGCGCCCCCCGAACTCCTTGGGGTCCCCGGTGCCGTGGACGAAGCCGCACGCCGCCTGGGCGACGGGGTCGCGCATCCCCGGCCTGTCCTTGAGCGGGCCCCACTGCCCCCGCTGGCCGACCCAGCAGTAGACGAGCCGGGGGTTGATCCGGGAGAGCTGGCGGTAGCCGATCCCCCAGCGGTCGAACCGCCCCGGGGGTCCGTTCTCGATCAGGACATCCACGTGCGGGAGCAGCCGCTTGAGGACCTCGCGTCCCTTGGGCTTCTCGAGGTTCAGGGTGACGGCGAGCTTGTTGCGCATCTCGTGGAGGAAGTGGAGCCCCACCGGCTCGCCGCGCTCGGCGTCCTCGACCATGTACGCCTTGCGCCCGAAGGGAGTGAGCCGGCGGAGGGGGTCCCCGCCCGGGGGCTCGAGCTGGATCGCCTCGGCCCCCAGCTCGGCGAGCTGGGAGGAGCACCAGTGCCCGATGATCATCCCGGTGGTGCAGTCGAGGACGCGGATCCGCCCCAGGGCCTCGGGCTTCTCGAAGGTCTTCCGGGGGTGGACGATGGATTCGAGGAAGCCGGGGTACTCGCGGGCGGGCTCGGCGAGCCCGCTGTAGACCTCCTCGGGCGTGGGGACGGGGGTGGCGGGCCAGGGGGGCCGCCCGCGCTTGCCGCCGGTCAGTCGATCGTCAGTCACGTCCACCTCCTCCATCGCCCCGCGGGGGAGGGATCGACGCCCGCGGGCGGGGGGCCGGGAGTGTCCCGTCAGGGGTGATGTCAGACGGCGCGCTCCGAGCGATGGCGCACGAGGCTCACTATAGCAAACGGGCTTTCGGCTGTTCAAGGGGCTCCTGCCCCGGGCGCCTCGGCCATTCTCGCGATTGAGCGCCCTCGGCCCGAAGTGGTATGGTAGAGGCGAGGACGACCCGATGGGGCGCGGCCGCACGCGGATGGAGGCACGGCTCGGGGCCCTGGGGACGGGGGGCCGGTCCCTGGTGGTGGGCGAGCGGGTCTACACCCTGGCCGAGCTGCTCGACACCCTGGGGCTCGGCTTCGAGGGGTGCCGCGCCATCGACGCCCATGCGCTGGGGGAGGGGCAGTTCGCGGTCCGCTACTACGACCCGGAGGAGCAGCGGGTGGTGGCCGTCGAGTTCGACGCCGGGTTCCGCTACCTCCGGGAGAGCCGCGTGCCCCTGGCTGAGTGGGCTGGCGAGGCGGGGCTCGCCTCCCCGCTGATCGAGGACGGACCGTGGACCTGGAGCTGATCCGGACGCTGGTCGTCCCCAACACGACCAGGATCGTCCTCCTCTCGGCCGACGGGCTCGGGGGGCTCCCGGACCCCGCCACCGGGCGCTCCGAGCTGGAGACCGCCCGCCTGCCGCACCTCGACGAGCTGGCCGCCCGCTCCGCCTGCGGCCTGATCCGCCACGTCGGGCCGGGGATCACGCCCGGGAGCGGCCCCGGGCACCTCGGCCTCTTCGGCTACGACCCCCTCCGCTACCAGGTGGGGCGCGGCATCCTGGAGGCCCTCGGGATCGACTTCCCGCTCCAGCCCGGGGACGTGGCGGCTCGGGGCAACTTCTGCACGGTGGACGGCGAGGGCCGGATCACCGACCGGCGGGCCGGGCGGATCGGGACGGAGCTCTGCGCGACCCTGGCCCGGCGCCTCCGCGCGATCCGCCTCCCGGGCGTCGAGACCTTCGTCGAGCCGGTCAAGGAGCACCGCTTCGTCCTCGTCCTGCGCGGGTCCGGCCTCTCGGGCCGTCTCTCCGAGACCGATCCCCAACTCCTGGGCACGCCGCCCCGGCCGGCCGAGCCCCTGGTCCCCGAGGCCGAGCGGACCGCCGGCCTGATCAACCGCTTCGTCGCGGAGGCCCGGGTCCTCCTGGCCGACGCCGCACCCGCCAACATGCTCCTCCTCCGCGGGTTCGATCAGCTCCCCACCCTGCCCGCCTTCCCCGAGGCGTTCGGCCTCCGGGCCGCGGCGATCGCGGCCTACCCCATGTACCGGGGGCTGGCGCGGCTGGTGGGGATGGAGGTGCTCAAGACCGGGGCCGCCTTCGCCGAGGAGGTCCAGACCCTGGCCGCGCACCGGGAGGGGTACGACTTCTTCTTCCTCCACTACAAGGACACCGACACGGCCGGGGAGGACGGGGATTTCGCCGGCAAGGTGCGGGCCCTGGAGGCCCTGGACGCCCAGATCCCGGCGATCCTGGCCACCCGGCCCGATGTCCTGGCGGTCACCGGGGACCACGCGAGCCCGGCGATCCTCAAGGGGCACAGCTGGCACCCCGTCCCGCTCCTCATCCACGGCCCCTACGCGGCCCCGGATGGGGTCGGGGCGTTCACCGAGCGGGGCTGCGCGGGCGGCTCCCTCGGGGTCATCCCCTCCCACCACCTGATGCCGCTCCTCCTGGCCAACGCCCTGCGCCTCACCAAGTTCGGCGCCTGAGCCCCGGGCCCGATGGGTCTCCGCGGTCGCCTGATCATCGTCCTCCTCATCCCCCTGAGCCTCGTCATGGCCCTCTACGGCTTCCTCCGCGTCCGCCAGGAGGAGGCCCAGCTCCTCGAGGAGGAGCGGCGGCGGATGGCGGTCACGACCAAGGTGATCCAGATCGCGGTGGAGAACGCCCTCCGCGACCGGCAGATCTCCGACATCAAACGCCTCCTGGGGGAGCTGGCCGACTTCCAGAACGAGGTGGACCGGATCCGCCTGTTCGACCTCACTTTGACCCCGATCCTCGCCGGGCGCCCCGCGAGCGCCGAGCCGGAGATCCCGGCGGACGACCTCCGGCGGGTGATCCGGGAGGGGCGGGGGCTGGACTTCTACCAGGAGCGGGACGGCCAGGTGGTGCTCTCCTACCTCAAGCCCCTCCGGAACCGGGACGGCTCGGTCCGGGGGGTCATCGAGATCGTCCGCCGCGCCGGGGTCGGGACGAAGGTCAGGGCCGCCCGCGACGAGGTGATCCTCCGGATCGGGCTGGTGAGCCTGGTCCTGGTCCTCCTCATCCTCACGGTCGTCCACCGGAACGTCCTCACCCCGATCCGCCGCCTGATGGCCGGGGTCCGGGACTTCGCCGCCGGGCACCCGGAGCCGATCCCGGCGCGGGGGCGCGACGAGCTGGCCGAGCTGGCCCGGGCCTTCAACCAGATGGCCCAGGGGCTCGAGGAGGCCCAGCGGCAGGTCCAGGCCGAGACCGAGGCCAAGCTCGACCTGGCCCGCCAGGTGCGCCAGGCCGAGAAGCTCGCGGTCGTGGGCCGGCTGGCCTCGGGGCTCGCCCACGAGATCGGCACGCCGCTCAACATCATCTCCGGCCGGGCCGAGTACCTCCTCCAGACCCTCCCGCCCGACGACCCCCAGGCCGCCCACCTCCGAACCATCGTGACCCAGATCGACCGGATCAGCGCCATCATCCGCTCGCTCCTCGACGCGGTCAGGCCCCAGAAGCCGGAGATCCAGGCCACGGACGCGGTCGCGCTCCTCAGGCAGGTCCTCACCCTCGTCGAGCCGATGGCGCGGAAGAAGGGCCTCCGCCTCCGGACGGAGCTCGACCCCCTCGGCCCGATCCCCGCGGACCCCAACCAGCTCCAGCAGGTGATCATCAACCTGCTCGTGAACGCCATCGAGGCGACGCCCCCCGGCGGGAGCATCCTCCTGGCGGCCCGGGAGGCCCCGCGGGACGGCGCCGGGCCGGGGGTGGAGATCCGGGTGGCGGACTCGGGGCCGGGGATCCGCGCCGAGGACCTGCCCCGGATCTTCGACCCCTTCTTCACCACCAAGCCGCCCGGCCAGGGGACCGGGCTCGGGCTCGCCATCAGCCGCGACATCGCCCGGGAGCACGGCGGGAGCCTGAGCGTGGAGAGCCGGGAGGGCGAGGGGACCACGATGGTCGTCTGGCTCCCCCGCCCGGCCGAGGAGCCCGCGGCGACGGAGGCAGCCTCCCCGTGACCGGCCCCGCGAAGGACGCGCTGATCCTGGTCGTGGACAACGACGCCGAGATGGTCGCCCTCCTCGCCGGCCACCTCGAGCGGGAGGGGTATCCGCTCGTCACCGCCACCGAGGGGGCCGCCGCGCTCCAGGCCCTCGAGCAGGAGGAGTACGCCGTCGTCCTCACGGACCTCCGGATGGAGGGGGTGGACGGCATGGCCCTCCTCCGGACGATCCGGGAGCGGACCCCCTTCACCCGGGTCATCCTCATGACCGCCTTCGGGAGCCTCGAGTCGGCGATCGAGGCGATGCGGGAGGGGGCCTTCGACTACCTCACCAAGCCCTTCAAGCTCCAGGAGGTCTCCCTGGCGGTCCAGCGCGCCCTGGACGACCGGCGCCTGCGGGAGGAGAACCAGCGGCTCCGCCGCGCGGTGGAGGAGCGGTACGGGCTCGAGGCCCTCCTCGGGCGCTCCGCGGCCATGGAGCAGGTCCGCGAGCTGATCCGGGCCGTGGCGCCCGGCGAGGCGAACGTCCTCCTGGTGGGGGAGTCGGGGACCGGGAAGGAGCTGGTCGCCCGGGCGATCCACTACGCCAGCCCCCGCGCCCCGGGGCCGTTCGTCCCGGTCAACTGCGCGGCGATCCCGGAAGGGCTCCTCGAGGCCGAGCTGTTCGGCCACGAGCGGGGCGCCTTCACCGGGGCCGACCGCTCGAGGCCCGGCCTCCTCGCCGAGGCCCACGTTGGGAGCCTCTTCTTCGACGAGGTCTCCGACATGCCGCTCGCGCTGCAGGCCAAGGTCCTCCGGGCCATCCAGGAGAAGACGGTCCGGCGGGTCGGCGGGCGCGGGCTGGTCCAGCTCGACTTCCGGATCATCGCCGCGACCAACCGCGACCTCGCCGAGCTGGTCCGCGAGGGGAGGTTCCGCGAGGACCTCTACTACCGGGACATCCCGCTCCTGGCCGAGCACTTCCTCCGGCGCACCGCGGCCGAGGCCGGGAAGCGGATCGAGGGGTTCGCCGAGGCCGCCCGGGCCTGGCTCCTCGAGCACCGCTGGCCGGGCAACGTCCGGGAGCTGGAGAACACGATCGAGCGGGCGGTGACGTTGGCGAAGGGGTCCCGGATCACGCTGGACGAGATCCGGCCCGTCCAGGTCCCGGACCTCGGGGGCGGCGGCTCGCGCGCGGGGGTAAATGGCGATCGGCCCGCGGCTGGGAAGGCGGCGGGCGACGGAGGAAACCATGACGCGGCGA
>JACPHL010000198.1 GCA_016188625.1 Candidatus Rokuibacteriota bacterium
CCTCCGAGCCTGTCAGAAGGCGGCGTTGATCCTGGCGAGCTCGGCCCGGGTCAGCGTGAAGTCGAGCGCGGCGGCGTTCTCCCGGATATGCTCGGGCCGGCTCGCCTTGGGGATGGTGAACAGCGCCGGGCGGCGCGTGAGGAAGTTCAGCGCCACCTGGCGGGGCGTCCGGTGGTGCCGGCGGGCGATCTCGGCGACGACGACCAGCAGGAACCCGCCCCGGGCCAGCGGGGTATACCCCACGACCGCGATCCCGTGCCGCACGCAGTACGGCAGGACCTCCCGTTCGATCTCGCGGTCGCGCAGGTGGTAGAGCACCTGGTTACAGGCCAGGCGCTCGCGTCCCAGGGCCGCCCGCGCCGCCTCCAGCTGCGGGACGTCGAAGTTGCTCACCCCGATGAAGCGCACGAGCCCCCGCCGGACCAGCTCCTCCATGGCCTCCGTGGTCTCGCCGATGGGATGCCGCTCGCTCCACCAGTGCAGGAGGTAGAGGTCGATGTAGTCGGTCCGCAGGCGCTCCAGAGAGCGGCGGCAGGCCCGCAGCGTCCCGGCGTAGGAGGCGTTCTGGGGGAGGACCTTCGTGGTGACGAAGACCCTGGCGCGCCGTCTCGCGATCGCCCGGCCCACGACCCGCTCGGCGCCGCCGTCGCCGTACATCTCGGCGGTGTCGATGTGGGTCAGGCCGAGCTTGATGCCGAGCCGGAGCGCCGCGACCTCGTCCGCCTCGGCGGCGCGTCGCTCGCCCATGCGCCAGGTCCCCTGGCCGACGACGGCCACGGGCACCCCGGTCCAGCCGAACGGCCGCGTGATCATGGCCAGAGGCGACTCCAGGCGAGCAGGGAGGGCTCAGTCAAGCCGGCGCCCCCCTCCGAGGGTACAATAGACGGCATGGCCGCGCCCTCCCCGGTCCTCGTCTGGCTGCTCTTCGTCTACGCCTGGGTCGCCCACTACATGGTCCGGATGGCCCTCTCCCCGCTCCTGCCCGCCGTCATGGCGGAGTTCACGCTGTCGTATTCGGCGGCGGGCCTCCTGGCCACGGCGTTCTTCTACGCCTACCTGGCGATGCACGTCCCCGCGGGGCTGCTCGGCGACCGCTGGGGGCGCAAGCGCGTCCTCCTGGTCGGCATCCTGGTCGGGGTCGCCGGGACGCTCTTGACCGGGCTCTCGGGGGGGATCGCGATGCTCGTCCTGGCCCGCCTCCTGACCGGCCTCGGGCAGGGGACGTCATCATCGCCACGTATACGCCGAAGGAGAAGATGGCCCTGGGGCAGGGGGTCTCCTTCTCGGGCCTGGGGCTCGGGACCACCCTCGGGCTGCTCCTGGCCGGGATCCTGGGCGAGGTCGTCCCCTGGCGGACGGTGTTCATCCTGTTCGCCGTCCCCCCGCTGGTCGCCGCGCTCCTCCTCTGGCGCCTCATCCCCGAGCCGCCCCGGTCGGCGCGGGTGGCCGGCCTGGCCTCGATCCGCCAGCTGGTGCCCCGTCCGGAGATCTGGATCCTCGGCGCCACGCACCTCACGGTCGTCTACCTCCAGTTCGTCCTCGCCATCTGGGCGCCCCTCCTCTTCGCCGAGATCGGGGTCAAGGAGCTGGGCCGCTCCGCCTTCTACGCGAGCCTCCAGGGGCTCCCCGCGCCGTTCGGGCTCCTGCTCATGGGGTGGATCGCCGACCGCGTCCACCGCCGCGGGCTGCACCGGAAGGCGGTGATGGCCCTCGCCCTCCTCGCCGCCGGGCTCTCCTTCGCGGGGGTCGGCCTGGTGGTCGAGGCCGGCGGCTCCCCCGCGCTCCTGGCCACCCTCGTCGTGCTCACGAGCTTCTTCTTCTGGGGGGCCGAGGGCCCGCTCCTCGCGACCCTGGGCGAGCGCGTCCCGGCCTCCTTGCTCGGCACCGCCTTCGGCCTCCTCAACACCATCGGGTTCGTGGGGGCGCTGGTGGGGCCGGCGGCGACGGGATGGGTGAAGGACCTGACGGGGTCGTTCGCCTGGGGGTGCTACGGGGCCGCTCTGGTCGGGGGGATCGGGGCGATCTTCGCCCTCGCGGTGCGCCCCGCCTTCCAGTTCCGGCGCGGGCCCGAGAACCCCTGAGCGCCGGTCCCGGGACCCGCAGGCGCGATCGCCTCTCAGCCGGAGGCGAGGGCGTCGGTCTTGGCCGCCATGACGAAGTCGTTCCGGTGGAGCCAGCGGATCTGGTGGGTCCACCAGCGGACTGTCACCCGGCCCCACTCGGTGAGGATCGCCGGGTGGTGGCCCTCCACCTCGGCCAGGAAGCCGACCCGGTTGGTGAAGGCCAGGGCCTCGCCGAAGTCGGGGTAGCGGAAGACCTTTTCGAGCCGCAGGATCCCGTCCCGCTCCACCAGGTCCCAGTCCGGGACCTCCCGCCTCAGCTCCTCGACCTCCGCCGCGGTCACCCGCGGGGAGTCGCCGCGGCACGCGACGCACCGTTCGCTGGCCAGGCTGCCCATGCGCGCCTCCCTTCCGGCGTGAGGGTCTACCTTGTTGGTTCTCACGACTTTCGAGTGGATGATGGGGCCCCGCCGGGGGTTCCCGGCGAGCGAATCTTGAGCACCCATGTTATTATACCCGGCCGCGGGCGATGGCGATCTCCTTGCCCGGGCCGATCGGCTCCGCTATGCTCGGGTCGGAGATCGGCCGTGACGGGCCTGGTGATCCGTCCTCTGACCGTCCGGGACCGGGAGGCAGGCCTCGCCGTGATCAACGCCGCCGCCCGGTGGTACCGGGAGTTCCTCCCGGCCGAGGAGGTCCACGACCCGGAGATGACCCCCGCCCGGTGGGACGCCGAGGCCCGGCGGATGACCTGGTACGGCGCCTTCCTCCGTGGCGCCCTGGTCGGGGTCATGGGGCTCGAGCGGGTCGGGGACGTGGCCCTCCTCCGTCATGCCTACGTCCTGCCCGAGCACCAGCGACGGGGGATCGGCTCGCGGCTCCAGACGCACCTCGAAGGACGGGCGGGCGGGGCGCGCCGGATCATCGTGGGGACCTACGCGGGGAACTATAAGGCCCGCGGCGCCCTGGAGAAGGCCGGCTACCGCCCCTCGGCCGCCCCCGAGGCCGTGCTCCGCGCCTACTACGCGATCCCCGAGGATCGGTTGAGGAGCTCGGTGACCTACGAGAAGGCGCCCCGCCGTCCGGCGGCGCCGCGCCACCGCCGCAGAGCTTAGCTCACCGGGGGGCGAACGCCCCCCCGGGA
>JACPHL010000193.1 GCA_016188625.1 Candidatus Rokuibacteriota bacterium
CTGGAGGTGGACCGGACCCACAACTTCGTCGCCGACGGCGTGGTGGTCCACAACTCGATCTACAAGTTCAGGGGCGCGGCGAGCTCGAACGTCCTGGGGTTCCTCGACAACTACCCCCAGGCCCGGCAGCTCGTCCTCACCGAGAACCACCGCTCCCCCCAGGCCGTGCTCGACTCGGCCTACCGGCTCATCACCCACAACAACCCCGACCGCCTCGAGGTCCGCTACGGGATCACCAAACGCCTCCAGGCCCGGAGCGGTCCGGGCCCCGAGCCGTTCCACCTCCACTTCGAGACGGGGACCCAGGAGGCGGACGAGGTCGCCCGGCTGACCGAGGAGAAGGTCGCGGCCGGGGCGTGGCGCCCGAGCGATGTCGCCATCCTCGTCCGCTCCAACAACGACGCCGACGCGTTCCTGCGCGCCCTCAACCTGCGGGGCATCCCCTGGACCTTCAGCGGCAACCAGGGGCTCTACGGCCGCCCCGAGATCCGCCTCCTGATCGCCTTCCTCCGCGCGGTCGCGCACCCCGACGACTCGGTGAGCGTCCACTACCTCGCCTCCTCCGACCTCTACCGGGTGCCGGCCGTGGACCTCACCCGCTGCGCCACCTACGCGGACCGGCGGCACCGCTGGCTCTTCGACGTCCTCCGCCAGGCGGGCGAGATCCCGGAGCTGGGGCCCGAGCTCTCCCCGGAGGGGCAGGGGGCGATCCGCCGGCTGGTGGAGGACCTGACCCGCTTCATGGAGTTGGCGCGCGAGCTGCCCACGGGCGAGCTCCTCTACCAGTTCCTCGCCGACTCCGGCTGGCTGGCGCGGATGTCCAAGGCGGAAACCGCCCGCGACGAGGCCGAGGTCCAGAACGTCTCGCGCTTCTTCCGCCGGATCCAGGACGCCTCCAGGGTCCTCCGCGACGACCGCGTGCGGGGGTTCGTGAACTACCTCGACGCGCTCATGGAGGCGGGCGAGGACCCGGCCGTCGCCGAGGCGGACGTCGAGACCCCGGCCGTCCGCGTCCTCACCGTCCACAAGGCCAAGGGGCTCGAGTTCCCGGTGGTCTTCCTGGTCGGGCTGGTCCAGGGGCGCTTCCCCTGGCCGAACCGGGGCGAGGCGATCGAGCTGCCCGATGCCCTGATCAAGGACACGTTGCCGTCCGGCGACTTCCAGCTCCAGGAGGAGCGGCGGCTCTTCTACGTCGCGATGACGCGCGAGCTCTACCTGACCTCCGCCCGCGACTACGGCGGGAGCCGCGAGCGCAAGGTGAGCCAGTTCGTCCTGGAGGCCCTCGACCTCCCCAAGGACGCCGCCCGGCCGTTCAAGGCCCGGGCCATCGAGGAGCTTCACCGCCATGCCCCTCCCACCGAGGCCGACGGCGCGGGGCTCCAGCCGATCCCGCCGGAGGTGGAGCTGACGGTCAGCCACCGGCAGGTGGACGACTACGAGACCTGCCCGCTCAAGTACCGGTACATCCACGTCTCGCGCATCCCGATCCGGCGCCACCACGCGGTCGCCTACGGGCACACCATCCACCGGGTCGTGGAGTACTACCTCCTGCGCCGGGCGGCCGGGAACTACACCTCCCTGGAGGACCTCCTGGCGGTCTACGAGCGGGAGTGGGCCAACGAGGGGTTCCTGACCTGGGAGCACGAGGAGGCGCGCAAGGCCGCCGGACGGGCCGCCCTCACCCGCTTCTGGCACGAGGAGGAGACAGCCGGCGTCAAGCCGACCCACGTGGAGAAGGAGTTCGGCTTTACCCTCGGCCCGGACCGGGTGCGGGGGCGGTTCGACCGGGTGGACGAGGAGCCCGAGGGCGCGGTGATCATCGACTATAAGACTTCGGAGGTGACGCGGCAGAAGGACGCCGACCGCCGCGCGGCCGAGAGCCTCCAGCTCAAGATCTACGCCCTGGCCTGGCGGGAGATGACCGGCCGGCCCCCGCAGCGGGTGGAGCTCCGATTCCTGGACGCCGCGGTGGTCGGCCGCCACGTCCCGACCGACGGGGACCTGGAGGAGGCCGTGGAGGGGATCCGGGCCGCGGCCGCGGGGATCCGCGCCCGCCGCTTCGAGCCCACCCCCTCGTACATGGCGTGCCGCTTCTGCGCCTACAACCAGATCTGCCCCTACACCGCCACCCGCGAGTAGGGGGGAGTCACGCCCGCGAGATGGCTTCATCGCACGAGCGACCGGCGTCGGGGGCGGGGCGCCGGGGAGTGAGCAGGAATGGGTCGATCGACCGGAAAGGAGGGTAGTGGAGATGGCTGAGATCGCACAACGGCTCCCGTACTTCTACATCGAGGCGCCCGACAAGCCCGGTGAGGGCGCCCGCGTCCTCGCGGTCCTGAAGCAGGCCGGGGTGAACCTCGTCGCCTTCTCGGGCTTCCCCAAGGGGCGGAAGTCCCAGCTCGACTTCGTCCCGTCCGACCCGGCCGCCTTCCGGCAGGCCGCGAAGCAGGCGAAGTGGAAGGTGGTCGGGCCGAAGACCTGCTTCGTGATCCAGGGCGAGGACCGGGTCGGCGCGCTAGCCGACATCCTGGCGAAGCTCGCCGGGGCCAAGATCAACGTGACCGCCACCGACGCCATCTGCACGGGCGACGGCCGGTTCGGCGTCCTCCTCTGGGTGAAGCCGCGGGACGTCAACCGCGCCGCGAAGGCGTTGGGGGCCTCGTAGTCGGGTGACGCGGCGGGCCCGTCGCCCACCGGCGGGCCCCCCGCAACCCCTCAGGACGATCCCGGGGGCGCGGGCCCTCCGCCCTGGAGGTCCGTCGCCCGCCCGGCCCCCAAGGAGTCAGGCCATGCCGATCCGGATCACCCGCGTCTACACCCGCACCGGGGACAAAGGGTTGACCGCCCTGGTGGGCGGCAAGCGCGTGCCGAAGGACTCCCCGCGCATCGCCGCCTACGGCACCATCGACGAGCTGAACTCCGTCGTGGGCCTGGCCCGCGTCTTCAACGAGGAGCGCCTCGCGGAGGGGGAGCGGCACCGCTGGCTGGACGACGTACTCCGCCGGATCCAGGACCAGCTCTTCGACCTGGGGAGCGAGCTGGCCACGCCCCCGGAGGCCGTCTACGAGGGGATGTACCGGGTGGGGGCGGCCGAGGTCAAGGGGCTCGAGCAGCTCATCGACCACTGCCAGAAGGACCTCGAGCCACTCAAGTCCTTCGTCCTGCCCGGCGGCGGGCGGATCGGGGCCTTCCTCCACCAGTGCCGCACCGTCTGCCGGCGCGCCGAGCGCGAGATCCTGGCCCTCTCGCGCGTGGAGCCGATCGGGGAGTGGCCGCTCAAGTACGTGAACCGGCTGAGCGACCTCTTCTTCGTCCTGGCCCGGTGGGTGGGCAAGCACCTGGGCGAGAAAGAGTACCTCTGGGAGCGGGGGCTCCAGGCCCACGCCCGTGGCAAGAAGGGGTGAGCGGATGGCAGAAAGGGGGGAGCACGCGATGACCGAGCCCGAGGACCCCTACCGGCTGCCGCGGACCGTCGCCCCCAGCCGGTATCGGATCCGGCTCGAGCCCGACCTCGGGACCTTCACCTTCACCGGCGAGGAGACGGTGGAGGTGACCGTCGAAGAGCCGGTCCGCGAGGTCCTGCTGAACGCCGCTGACCTCGAGATCCAGGAGGTGAGTGCCCGGGACGGGCGGGGGAGGAGCCTCCGCGGCGAGGCGAGGCTTGAGCCCGCGACGGAGCGCGCGCGCCTTCTCTTCCCCGAGCCGCTCGCCCCCGGCCCCTGTCAGCTCACGCTCCGCTTCAGCGGGGCGCTCAACACCCGGCTCCACGGCCTCTACCGGAGCGCCTACCGGGACGCCGCCGGCGCCGAGCGGTTCCTGGCCGTCACCCAGTTCGAGGCCACCGACGCCCGCCGCGCCTTCCCGTGCTGGGACGAGCCGGCGTTCAAGGCGTCCTTCGAGCTGACCCT
The DNA here is from genome assembly GCA_016188625.1 of Candidatus Rokuibacteriota bacterium. Taxonomy (GTDB): domain Bacteria; phylum Methylomirabilota; class Methylomirabilia; order Rokubacteriales; family JACPHL01; genus JACPHL01. Next base: position 3,909 of record JACPHL010000193.1, read on the forward strand.
GGTGGTGGACGAGGCCCTGACCGCGCTCTCCAACACCGCGGTCGTCAGCGAGCGCCCGGTCGCCGGGACCGGCAGGAAGGAGGTCACCTTCGCCCCCACGATCCGGATGTCCACCTACCTCGTCGCCCTGGTGGTCGGGGAGCTCGAGGCGACCGACCCGGTGCCGGTCGAGGGGACCCCGGTCCGGATCTGGTGCGTCCCGGGGAAGCGGCACCTGGCCGGCTTCGCCCGGGAGGCCGCGGCCTTCTCGCTCCGCTTCTTCCGGGAGTACTACGGGCTCCCCTATCCGGGCGACAAGCTCGACCTGGTCGCCATCCCCGACTTCGCGGCCGGCGCCATGGAGAACCTGGGGCTCATCACCTTCCGCGAGACCGCGCTCCTGGTGGACGCCGCCGCCGCGAGCCACGCCGAGCTCGAGCGGATCGCCGACGTGGTGGCCCACGAGATCGCCCACATGTGGTTCGGCGACCTGGTCACCATGGCGTGGTGGAACGGGATCTGGCTCAACGAGGCCTTCGCCACCTTCATGGAGATGCTGGCCGTGGATACCTGGAAGCCGGCCTGGCAGCGCTGGGCCACCTTCAGCGTGTCGCGAGCCCACGCCATGACCGTGGACGGGCTCCGGTCGAGCCGGCCGATCGAGTTCCCGGTGGCCGCCCCCCGGGACGCCGACGCCATGTTCGACGTCCTCACCTACGAGAAGGGGGCCGCCGTCCTCCGGATGCTCGAGCAGTACCTGGGGCCCGAGGTCTTCCGCGACGGGATCCGGCGCTACCTCGTCGAGCACCGGTACGCCAACGCCGAGACGACCGACCTCTGGAAGGCGCTCGGCGAGGCGACGCCCGACCCGGTCCCCGCCATCATGGACGGGTGGATCTTCCGGCCCGGCTATCCCATGGTGACCGCGAGCCTCGACGCGGCCGGCGCCGGCCTCCTCCTCGCCCAGCGCCGCTTCACCTACCTCGAGGATGGAACAGGCGAGCGGGAGCTGTGGCAGGTCCCCGTCACCCTCAGGGTCTCGGCGGGCGGCCAGGCGCGGCGGGTGCGGCTCCTCCTCGGCTCGGCCGAGGAGCGGGTCGCCCTCGAGGCGGCGCCCGACTGGGTGGTGGTCAACGAGGGCGGGCCCGGCTTCTACCGGGTCCGCTATGCCCCGGAGCTGCTGGCCCGGCTCACCGGCCGGCTCTACGAGGCGCTCGCCCCCGTCGAGCGCTTCAACCTGGTCAACGATGCCTGGGCGGCGCCGGTGGCCGGGCTCATCCCCGTCACGGAGTACCTGGAGCTGACCGCGCACTTCCGCGAGGAGACCGACCGGAACGTCTGGGCGGCGCTGGCGGGGTCGTACGCCTCCCTCCACCGGGTCATCGCCCCCGCCGAGCGGCCAGGCCTGGAGGCGCTGGTCCGGGACCGGGTCGGCCCCGCGGCGGCCCGGCTCGGCTGGGAGCCCCGGGCGGGGGAGGACGAGCTGACGCGGCAGCTCCGGGGCGACCTCCTGCGCGCGCTCGGGACCCTCGGGGACGATCAGGCGATCCAGGCCGAGGCGCGCGAGCGCTGGGCCCGGTACCGCGCCGACCGCTCGGCGGTGGACCCCAACGTCGCCCCCGCCCTGGTCGCCGTCCTCGCCCACGCCGGCGGCGAGGCGGAGTACGCCGAGTTCCTCGGGCGGTTCAAGGCCGCGCCGACCCCCCAGGAGGAGCAGCGCTACCTCTACGCCCTGGCCGGGTTCCGCCAGCCGGCGCTCCTCCAGCGGACGCTGGAGCGGACGGTCAGCGAGGAGGTCCGCGTCCAGGACGCCCCGTTCCTGATCCGGGCCCTGCTCACGAGCGTCTACGCCCGGGAGCTGGCGTGGGGGTTCGTCAAGGAGCGCTGGGAGACGCTGGCGCAGCGCTTCCCCCCGAAGAGCGGCCTCCGACGGATGTGCGAGGGGATCACGGGCCTCGCGACCGCGGAGCTCGAGGCCGACGTCCGGGCGTTCTTCGGCTCGCGCGGGATCACCCTGGGGGGGAAGACGCTCGAGCAGTACCTCGAGCAGCTCCGCGTCGCGGTCGCCTTCGGCGAGCGCGAGGCCGCCGCACTCCGGGCCTACCTGGCCCGGGGAGCCGCCCATGCCTGAGCTGCCGGAGCTCGAGGTCTACGCCGAGAACCTGAGGCCCCGGCTCGAGGGCCGGACGATCGTGGGCGTCGAGGTCGTCCACCCGGGCGTCCTCCGCCCGGCCACCCCCGAGGCGTTCCGGGAGCGGGTGGTCGGCCGGAGCGTCACGGGGGTCGCCCGACGGGGCAAGACGCTCGGCCTGGCCCTCGACTCCGGGGAGCGGTTCGATGTCCACCTGATGATCGGGGGCGAGATGTTCTGGTCCGAGGGCGCGGCGGGCGAGACCGCGAAGCCCCCGGAGCCGGTCCTGACCCTCGATCTGTCGGGCGGCGCGCGGCTGACCTTCTCCGACCCCAACTACAACGTCCTCCGCCCGGGCAACCCCAAGATGAAGCTCGGCCTCAACCAGCGGGAGCGGCTGGGGATCGATCCGCTGGACCCGGCGTTCACCCCCGAGGCCCTCGGGGCCCTGGCCAGGCGCCACAAGGTCCTCCCGGTCAAGGCGCTCCTCATGGACCAGAAGCTGATCGCCGGGCTCGGGAACGCCTACGTGGACGAGATCCTCTGGGAATGCCGGCTCCGGCCCCGCCGCACCGCCTCGCTCCTCTCCGCCGAGGAGCTGGCGGCCCTCCACCGGGCGATCCGGGCGCTGATGGAGCGGGCGATCGCCCACACCCGCGAGCAGGCGGCCGGGGAGATCCGCGGCGAGTTCCGGGAGTACTTCGCCGTCCACCACCGCACCGGCAAGCCCTGCCCCCGCTGCGGGGGCCGGGTCGCCCATGAGTGGTTCCGGGAGCGGACCACGAACTGGTGCCCCACCTGCCAGGCGTAGAAATGTGTCCGCGTAAGGTCTCTGGGGGTTCTGCCCCCCGCCAGGCCCAATGCGTTCGCCAGAGGGCCCCCCGGGGAGGCCTCGGCCCCTCGCTCCACACGCTCCGCGGCGCACCCGTCAGTGGCTCGCCGGCCGGGGCCCCTCCTGTTTGTCTTCCGCTCGCCTGTCGGCTTCCCCACCCGGCTCGCTCACGACGGGGACCCGCGCCGCTCCGCTTAACGTTCCGCTCGGGGCCGACGCCTCCCCAAAGGGCCGGTCGCCCTTCGCTCGGGTGCCCGGAGGGCCGTCGGGAGG
>JACPHL010000185.1 GCA_016188625.1 Candidatus Rokuibacteriota bacterium
GGCCCTGAGAGGAGGATGACGATGCGCAAGTCCCTGTCGTGGATGAGGGGGCTCGCGGCCCTACTCCCGCTCCTGCTCCTGACGCTGCCCCCCTCGACCCCGGAGGCCTCCGGGCCGAACGAGGTCGTCGTCTACTCGGCGCGGATCGAAAAGCTGATCAAGCCGATGTTCGACGCCTTCACCGCCAGGACCGGCATCACGGTCCGGTACCACACGGCCAGCGAGGCCGAGCTCTACGAGCGCCTCAAGGCCGAGGGGCCCCACACCCCCGCCGACGTCCTCATGACCGTGGACGCCGGGAACCTCTGGCTCGCCGAGCAGGCAGGGCTCCTCCAGGGCATGGAGTCCGCCGTGATCGACAAGAATATCCCGGCCCACCTCCGTGCGAAACACAACGAATGGGTCGGCCTCTCGGTCCGCGCCCGCGCGATCGCGTACAGCGTCGAGCGGGTCAAGCCCGAGACGCTCTCCACCTACGAGGCCCTGGGCGACCCGAGGTGGAAGGGCCGGCTCTGCCTCCGAACCTCCAAGAAGGTCTACAACCAATCCCTCGTCGCGACCATGATCAAGGCCCTGGGCGAGCAGCGGACCGAGGAGGTGCTCCGGGGCTGGATGGCCAACGGGCCGCGCATCTTCGCGAGCGACACCAAGCTCCTCGAGGCGATAGCGGCAGGGCAGTGCGACGTGGGCCTGGTCAACACCTACTACCTGGCACAGCTCAAGGCCAAGGACCCGGCCTTCCCGGTCGCGATGTTCTGGCCCAACCAGCACGATCGGGGCGTCCATGTGAACATCTCAGGGGCCGGGGTGACGAAGCACGCCAAGCACCGCGACAACGCCATCCGGCTCATCGAGTTCCTCAGCACGCCCGAGGCCCAGAACCTCTACGCCGACGTCAACTACGAGTATCCGGCGAACCCGGCCGTCAAGCCGAGCAGTCTCATCGCCGAGTGGGGGACCTTCAAGGCGGACCCGGTGGACGTGGCCGCCGCCGGCGAGCTGCAGGCGGCAGCGGTCAAGATGATGGATCGGGTCGGCTGGAAGTAGGCCGGGGCCCCGCATGGACCCCAGCCCGGCGAGGCCCCTCGCCGCCCCCGCCCTCCCCTGGCCTCGGCGCGACCCCTGGCCGGTCGCGGCCGGGGCCGTGGCGCTCCTAGTGGCCACGCCGATCCTCGTGGTGGCCTCCTCCCTTGCCACCCCGAGCGTCGAGGTCTGGCGCCACCTCTGGGAGACCCAGCTCGGGGAGCTGGTGCGGAACACCCTCGCGCTGATCGTGGGCGTGGGGCTCGGCGTCGCCGTGGTCGGGACCGGGCTCGCCTGGCTGGTGACGATGTACCGCTTCCCGGGCCGCGGGCTCTTCGAGTGGCTCCTGATCCTCCCCCTGGCCATACCGGCCTATGTCATCGGGTTCGTCTTCCTCGCCCTCTTCGACTACGCCGGGCCGGTCCAGGGCGGGCTCCGCGCCCTCCTCGGCCCCGGGGTCTGGTTCCCGGAGATCGCCTCCTACCCCGGCGTGGTCCTGGTCATGACCCTCGTGCTCTACCCCTACGTCTACATGCTCGCGCGGGCGGCGTTCCTCGAGCAGTCGGAGGCCGCCCTGGAGGCCGCTCGCGCCCTCGGGGCACCCCCGCGCCAGGTCTTCTGGCGGGCGGCCCTCCCCCTGGCCCGGCCCTCCATCGCGGCGGGGATGACCCTGGCCTTGATGGAGGCCCTGGCGGACTTCGGGACGGTGGCGATCTTCAACTACTCGACCTTCACCGTCGCCATCTACCGCGTCTGGTTCGGGCTCTTCGACCGGCAGGCCGCCACCGAGCTGGCCGGGCTGCTCCTGGTCTTCACCCTGGGCCTCTACCTCCTCGAGCGCGCCCTCCGCGGCCACGCCCGCTTCTACCAGCGGGACGGCGGGGCCCGGCCCGCCCCCCGCACCCGGCTCAGGGGCTGGCGGGCCTGGGCCGCGAGCGGCCTCGCCGCCCTGGTCGTGGGCGTCGCCTTCGTCCTCCCCGTCGCCCAGCTCCTCGCCTGGGTCGCGACGGGGGCGGGGCAGGACGAGCGCTACCCGCAGTTCCTCGCCAACACCCTGACGGTCGCCGCGGTGACGGCCTTCCTGGCGGTGGTCGCCGCGGTCGTGGTCGCCTACGGCGTCCGCCTGAGCCGGGGCCGGGTGGTGGATCTCCTGGCCCGCATCGCCAGCATGGGGTACGCGCTTCCCGGCTCGGTCATCGCCGTCGGGGTCCTGGCCCTCCTCGTCGGGCTCGACCACGCCGTCGGCGGTCTTCTCGGTAGACTCGGCGCGCCGGGCGGTCTTTTCCTCACCGGCTCGATCGTCGGGCTGGTCTTCGCCTACCTGGTGCGCTTCCTCGCGGTGAGCTGCCAGACCGTGGAGGCGAGCCTCGTCAAGATCACGCCCGGCATGGACATGGCCGCGCGCTCCCTCGGCGTCCGCCCGTGGGGCGTCCTCCGGCGCGTCCACCTCCCGCTGCTCCGCCCCGGCCTCGGTACCGCCGCCATCCTCGTCTTCGTGGACGTGATGAAGGAGATGCCCGCGACCCTCCTCCTCCGCCCCTTCGGCTACGAGACCCTGGCGATTCGGGTCTGGCAGTTCACCTCGGAATCGCTCTGGGAGGCCGCGGCCCTGCCGGCGCTGACGATCGTCGCCGCCGGGGTCCTCCCGGTGGTCGTCGTGGTGAGGAGCAGCGCCCGGCCGCCGACGCAGCGGATCGCGGGCCCCCGGACCGGCCTGGTCGGGACCGAGCCCCTCCTCCGTCCCCCCGAGTAGCCGCCCGGTCGCATTGGCCGGCCGTCAGGGGCGGGGCTCGAGCCCTGTCCCCTCGCGGGCGGCGGCCCGGAGCGCCGCCCAGACGCGCGCCGGGGCCAGCGGGAGGTCGAGGTGCTGCACCCCGAGGGGCGCCAGCGCGTCCATGACCGCGTTGGCGACCGCGGGGGTCGAGCCGATAGTGGCCGCCTCGCCGATCCCCTTCACCCCGAGGGCGGTCCGGGGGGAGGGGGTCACCGTGTGGCCGGTCTCGAACCCCGGCAGGTCGTCGGCCTTGGGGATCGCGTAGTCCATCAGGGAGCCGGTGATGAGCTGGCCGGTCTCGTCGTACGCCGCCGCCTCCCAGAGGGCCTGCCCGATCCCCTGCGCCAGGCCGCCGTGGACCTGCCCCGCGGCCAGCAGGGGGTTCACCAGGGGGCCTGAGTCGTCCACCGAGACGTAGCGCAGGAGCC
>JACPHL010000190.1 GCA_016188625.1 Candidatus Rokuibacteriota bacterium
AGGGGGGCGTCAGCCCCCCTCCGAGTGAACTAGAGGAGGCCGTACTCCTTCAGCCGCCGGTAGAGGGTCCGGCGGGAGATCCCGAGTGCGCGCGCGGCCCGGTCCTTGTCGTTCCCGTAGAGCTCGAGGGCCCGGAGGATCAACGTCCGCTCGGCCTGGGCGAGGGTCGGGAGCTCCCCGGCGGCAGGCGGGGCCTCGGGGGGCCGGGCCGAGAAGGACGGCAGATCGCCGGGGGTGATCTCCCGCCCGACGCCGAGGGCGTAAGCCCGCTCCAGGAGGTTCTCCAGCTCCCTGACGTTCCCCGGGAAGTCGTGGGCCATGAGCGCCGCCATCGCGGCGGGGGCGATCCCGGTCACCTCCCGGCCGAAGCGCCGGTTGAACCGATGGAGGAAGTGGGCGACCAGGGCCGGGATGTCCGCCTTGCGCTCGCGGAGCGGCGGTATATCGACCCGGACCACGTCGAGGCGGTAGAAGAGGTCCTGGCGGAGGCTCCCTTCCCGGACCGCCTCCTCCAGCCGCCGGTTCGTGGCGGCGATGACCCGCACGTCCACCGCGTGGCTCTTGGCGGAACCTACGGGGCGGACCTCCTTCTCCTGGAGGACGCGGAGGAGCTTGACCTGGAGCGGGGCCGGCAGCTCGGCCACCTCGTCGAGGAAGACGGTCCCGCCGTCGGCGGACCGGAAGAGCCCCAGGGTGTCCGCCACCGCGCCGGAGAAGGCGCCCCGCACGTGGCCGAACAGCTCCGACTCCAGGAGATCGGCCGGGATGGCGCCGCAGTTCACGGGGATGAACGGGCCCCGGCCCCGGGGGGAGAGTCGGTGGATCCCCGCGGCCACCAGCTCCTTGCCCGTCCCGCTCTCCCCCGCGATGAGGACCGGGGAGTCCGTGGCGGCTACCTTGACCATCATCTCCTTCACCCGCGTCATCGCGGGGGAGACCCCCACCAGCTCCTCGAGACCGAGCCGCTCGCCGAGGCGGCTCCTGAGGTCGTGGACCTCCTGCTGGAGGAGGCGGCGCTCCAGGACCCGCCCGAGGAGGTGGCGGAGCTCGTCGAGGTGGAGCGGCTTGGTGAGGTAATCGTAGGCGCCGAGCTTGAGGGCCTCGACCGCGGTGGCCACCTCGGGGAAGCCGGTCATCATCACGACCTCGAGGGACGGGTCGTGACGCTTGAGCTGGCGCAGGAGCTCGATCCCGTCGGTCCCGGGCATGCGGATGTCGCAGAAGGCCGCGTCGAAGGCGCGCGCCGGGAGCAGCTCGGGCGCCTCGGCCGCCGTGCCGGCCAGGGCGACCCGGTAGCCCCAGTGCTCGAGGGCCTCGGCGAGGAGCCCCCGGATCTCGGCGTCGTCGTCCACCACGAGGACGTGCACCTGGCGCGCCATGCTCACCCCCGGCCCAGGTCGCGCACGACGAAGACGCAGCGCGGGGCGCCCGTGGCCAGGCAGTCTGTCTCCACGGCCGACGCCGTCCACCCGAGGAGCCCCTCGGCGACGCCCCCGAAGACTCCGCGGATCAGGTGGCAGACGGGTTCGGCGGCGGGGCCGAGGGCCTCGGCGAACGGCGAGCCCGCGACCTCCAGGACCAACTCCCCCTGATCCGGGTCGAGCCGGCTGAGGGTCATGGCGCCCCAGCCGATCTCGGCGCCCATCCCGGCCATGAAGCGGACCGCCCCTTCGGGGCTCTGGCCGAACCGCTCGCGGAAGTGGGTTCCGGAGCGCACCCCCCCCTCGTACCCGGCCCGGTAGAAGACCTCGCCGGGCGGGAGGCCCGCCTCCAGCATCCCCCGGTAGATCACCGCCAGCGGCTCGGGGCGAATCAGGAGATAGCGGACCCCCTGGTAGCTGAGGGCCCCTCGGGCGGGATCGAACTCGAGCCGGGCGACGACCCCGCTCACCCCGCGGCCTCGCGGGGCGCCGTCTCGCGCAGCCGGGCCGTGGCCTCGGGGTCCAGCTGAAGCGTCGCCGGATCCACGACGACCCGGTAGTCGCGGCGTGCCGTCTCCAGGCTCACCTTTCCGCCCCGGACATCCAGCGCGACCAGCTCGGGGTCGCGCTCCCAGGGCGTGCCGTAGCCGCCGGCCCCCGGCAGGCGCATGGAGACCACGTCCTCCTGGGCCAGGGTCTCCATCCCCTTCGCCTTGAGCCGCCGCTCGTCTTCGCGCCCCGGGTTCAGGATGAAGCGCCCGGGCACGCCCTCCCGCCCGCCCGAGAGGCCGAAGGGCGGGAACTCCTGGCGGTCGCCGTAGCGGGCGAGGGTGACCCGGTCGATCAGGCAGCGGATGTCCCGGCGCAGGGCCAGGCCGCCCCGCCACCGCCCCGCCCCGCCGGTGTCGGGGATGAACTCGTAGCGCTCGATCCGGACCGGGTACTCCAGCTCCGCCGCCTCGATGGGGGTGTTCATGAAGCGGGCCAGGTGGGAGTCCTGGCCGTCGCGGCCGTCCTTGCCGGGGCGCGCCCCCGCCCCGCCCCCCTGGATGTCGGTGTACACGAAGCGCTTGCCGGTCCTGGGGTGGAAGCCGGAGAAGGCCATGGTCGAGATCTGCCCGTGGCTGCCCGCCATGACCCGGTCCGGCACCACGGCGCTGAAGGCCTTCATCATCGCCTCCACGATCTTCTGCGAGGTGTTGGTCCGGGCCGCGACCGCCGCGGGCATCCGCGGGTTGACGATCAGCCCGGGGCGGGCGTGGATCCGGACCGGTCGGTAGCAGCCGGAGTTGGGCGGGCAGTGCGGATCGGTGACGGCGATGAGGGCGTAGTAGACCGCGGCGCAGGTCGTGGCCACCGGACAGTTGATGTTGCCGCGGACCTGCTCGGCCGTCCCCTCGAAGTCCACCTCCGCCTCGTCGCCGCGCTTTTTGATGTTCACCTGGATCCGGATCGGCTGGTCCGTCACCCCGTCGTTGTCGATCCAGTCCTCGCCGCTCCAGCGCCCGTCGGGGAGGCGGCGGAGGGCCTCCCGGATCCGGCTCTCCGAGTAGTCGAGGAGCATGGCGGTGCACTTCCCGAAGACGTCCACCCCGTACTTGGCGACGATCTCCTTGAGGCGCCGGACCCCGACGAAGCAGGAGGAGGCCTGGGCGCGGATGTCCCCCAGGGTCTTGTCGGGGATGCGGATGTTGGTGGCGATGAGGCTGAACAGCTCCGCGTCCTCGCGCCCGGCCTTGTAGAGCTTCACCATGGGCAGGCGCAGCCCCTCCATGTAGATCTCGGTCATCCCGCCGGCCACCCCGCCGGGGGCCGCCCCGCCCATATCCTGCTGGTGGGCGATCGCCCCCACCCAGCCGACCAGCTCCCGCCGGTGGAAGACCGGGGCGAAGAGCTGGAGGTCCATGACGTGCTGGCCGCCGAGATAGGGGTCGTTGGAGGCGATGACGTCGCCGTCCCGGAGGCGCTCGGGCGGGAAGCGCCGGATGACCTCCCGCATGGTGATCTCGAAGCCGGTCAGGAGCATTGGGGCGTGGTGGGCCTGGGCGATGGTGCGCCCCTGGGCGTCAAAGACCGCGCAGGTGATGTCCATGATCTCCTTGATGATGGTGGAGCGCGAGGTCCGGACCAGGGTGTAGCCCATCTCGTCGGCGACCTGCTCCAGGGCGTAGCGGAGGACCTGCATCGTGATCGGATCGGCCTTAGCGCGCATGGCGAGCCCTCCCTCGATGATCTTCCCGCCCGCACGGGGGGCGTCCCGCCATAAGTCGGCGACAGAGGCTCCCGAGCGGAACGTTAAGCGGAGCGGCGCGGGTCCCCGTCGTGAGCGAGCCGGGTGGGGAAGCCGACAGGCGAGCGGAGGACAACCAGGAGGGGCCCCGCCCGGCGAGCCACTGACGGGTGCGCCGCGGAGCGTGTGGAGCGAGGGAGCCCCTGGCGCCGACGAGGGTGCGAAGCGAGGGGACGCCAGCCGAGCGCGGGCGCTCATCGCCGGGATCGCGCGGCCTGGCGGGGTCGCGGCCGCCCGCGGAGCGCGAGCACGAGGTTCCGATACGGGTCCACGAGGGCGCCCCAGCCCGGCGGGACCACCGTGACCGAGGCCGGCTCCTCGATCAGGGCCGGGCCCGGCACCCCCTGCCCCGGGGCCAGGCGGTCGCGCTCGTAGACGGTGGTGGGGACGAAGCCCGTGCCCGCGAAGTAGACCGGGCGCCGGGCCTTGAGGGCCCGGCCGGGCGAAGCCCCGCCGGGCCGCCCCCTGGGGAGCCGGACGGGCGGGACCCGGCCGATCGCCGCGGCCCGGACGTTGATGAACTCGGTCTCCTCATCCACGGAGCTGTAGGCGTAGACCTGCTGGTGGAGGGCGTTGAACCGGGCGACGATCCGCTCGATCGTCCCGCGCCCCATGCGCCGGGTGCGCTCGACGGGCGTCGCCAGCTCGTAGGACTGCCCCTCGTAGCGGAGGTCCGTGGACCAGGCGTAGCGCTGCAGGGCCGGCGGGACCCGCTCGCGGGCGAGCTGGGCGCGGCCGGCCTCCTCGAGGGCGAGGAAGGCGGCGAGGAGGTCGGCCGGCTGGAGCTCCGACTGGCGCCGGGCGATGGTCCGGACGTAGTCGTGGCGGGTGTCCGAGACCAGGAGGCCGAAGGCGGAGAGCGCGGCCGGGTACGGCGGGACGACGACCCGCCGGATCCCCAGCTCGCCGGCCAGCTCGGCCGCGTGGAGCGGGCCGGCGCCACCGAAGGCGATCAGGGCGAACTCGCGGACATCCAGGCCGCGCTCGATGGAGTTCACCCCGATCCCCTTCACCATGTTGGCGTTGACCAGCCGGATGATGCCGGCCGCGGCCTCCTCCAGGGAGAGCCCGAGCGGTTTCGCCACCCTGGTCCGGATGGCCCGCCGGGCCAGCTCGGGGTCGAGCGGCATCTCGCCGCCCAGGAAATAGGCAGGATCGACTCGGCCCAGGACGAGGTTGGCGTCGGTCACCGTCGGCTCGCTCCCGCCGAGCCCGTAGCAGGCCGGCCCGGGGTCGGCCCCCGCCGACTGCGGCCCGACGTTCAGGACCCCGCCCTTGTCGATCCAGGCGATGGAGCCGCCACCGGCCCCGATGGTGTCGATGTCGATGATGGGGATCTTCACGGGGTAGCCCGCGAACTTCCCGTCCGAGGTGACGGTCGGGGTCCCCCCTTCGATGACGCCGATGTCGAAGCTCGTCCCGCCCATGTCCACGGTGATGAGCTTCCGGTCCCCGGTGAGCCGGCCGATCCAGGCCCCGGCCATGACCCCGCCGGCCGGCCCGGAGTTCACCGTCTTCACGGCCGCCGTCCGCGCCGCCTCCGCGGTGATGCTGCCGCCGTTGGCCTGCATGATCCTGAGGTCCACCTCGCCGTACTTCGCCGCGAGCCGCTCGAGGA
>JACPHL010000219.1 GCA_016188625.1 Candidatus Rokuibacteriota bacterium
GCCAGCTCCGTATGAGCCGGAAGCTGGAGGATGTGGGACACGATCTCTTGAGCGGACTGCCGGCTGATCGGGACGGCGCACCGCGGGCAGTGGGGCTCACCCGCCCTCGCGAAGAGCACGCGCAGGTAATCGTAGATCTCGGTTTGAGTCGCGACGGTCGATCGGGGGTTGCTGCCGGCCGTCCGCTGCTCGATGGCGATGGCCGGCGAGAGCCCCTCGATGGACTCGACCTCAGGTTTCTCCAGCCGCTCGAGGAACTGCCGGGCGTACGCCGAGAGACTCTCCACATAGCGGCGCTGCCCCTCGGCGTAGAGGGTGTCGAAGGCCAGCGAGGACTTCCCCGACCCCGAGAGCCCCGTGATCACCACGAGGCGGTCCCGGGGGATCTCGAGGTCGATGTTCTTGAGGTTGTGCTCGCGGGCGCCGCGGACGGCGATCCGATCAGAAGCCATCAAGGGTTACCTGGGGAACTGTCCCCGTCACGACCTGGGTGGACTGCTTCTTTTCTCCCTCTCCAGCAACAGATTCTCCCAGTCCACGAACGTGAGGTAATCTTGAGGGGTGCTGGTATCACAGTTGTAATTGGCGAAATACGTCTGGAATTGGCCGTGACTCTCCTCGTACGCCTTGATCCGCTGCTCGATCTCCTCGAAGGACAATTTCGAATAATCAACCTCCCAATCGCCCTCTGAACTCTTTACGATCAGGACACGGCTCATCCGGTAATCTCCCTTAACGCCGGCAAGATCCGATCGATGACCTCCCGGAGTTCCCTTTCTCCCCGATCTCGATCCTTGTAAGGTGTCGCCAACTTCAGGTGAAAGTGCGGTGCCGGTACGCGTCTCCCCGCTTTGATCTCGTGGCTATCATACCGGGTTTCGTCGTACCAGTCATCAGTCTTCCGATAGAAGTGAATGCGGTATCCGATGATCTCTCCTGTGGTCTGATCCCGCACGGCTACGTTCAGGTACCTCCAGCCGTGGTAGTCTTGCTCCGGTGGCATCTTCAGAGCGCTTGCCGTATGGCCGGCCGATTCATAGTCCCGACCAGCTCGCGGCGGGTGACCGGCCCCCAACTCGGCATCAGCCCGCTTTCTTGACCTTGACCTCGATCTTCCCCAGGGGGGGAACCGCAAGCCCTTTAGCCACCCGCACCAACACCCACTCTTCTACCACCTCGGCGAGTTGACTCCGGCACTCCTCAAGGGTCTCGCCGGTAGCCAGCACGCCCCGAAGGCGCGGGACCTCTCCGCAAAAGGTGCCGTCCTCCAGCTTGTCGTAGCGCGCAATCTTGAGAGCCTCCTCCACGTATTGTCGAATCATGGCCTTACCCCCTACACTCCGAACTCACCGTGCTGGTACCGGACTACATTGTTGACGAAGTCGGCGGGGAAGACAACCCCTCGGCGTGGAGCTCGAGGAAGGCGCGGGCCGGCGGGCTCCGCCGGGAGGGGCGGGGGGCGGCCGAGAGGAGCCAGGCGCCGAGGGCGTTGGCCGGCGCCGCGACCAGCGCGGGCCAGCGCGTCAGGACCGGGAGCGACTCTTCGCGGCCGGCGATGAGACCCGCCAGGGCCAGGGCCACGAAGACCGCGAGCCCGATCCCGAGCCCGCCAGCCGCCCCACGGCGCCTGACGGGCAAGCAGGAGGGAGAGCCCGAGGGCCAGCATGACGACCCAGCGCGCCGAGGCCTCGCCCCCGCGGAGATCCCGCATCCAGCTCAGGCGGACCGCCTCGAGGGCCGCCAGCCCGGCGGCGAGGAACCCGCCCCCGATCCCGGCGAAGGCGAGGAGCGCGAGCAGCTCGCCCCAGCCCTCCCCCACGCTCGCCAGCGCGGGGAGCGCCAACGGCTCCAGACCGTCGATCCCGCCCAGGTAGACCTCCGGCGCGAGCCAGGCGGCGTAAAGCGCCCAGAGCTGGAGGGCGAGGAGCAGCAGGGCCAGGAGCAGCGCGGCACACCGGACCGCGCGGAGGGCGAGCCCGGGGCCGGCGCCGAGGAGGGCGAGCAGAGGGGGGAGCCCGAGCCCGCCGAGGAGGAGGGTGGCGGCGAGCCCGCCGAGGCGGCGCCCGGTCGCGCCGCGCGGGGTCTCGGGCACCGCCCAGTCCGGCCCGGTCGGCGGGGCGCCGGGGATCGCCCTCCCGGGCTCGAAGCGGAGGACAAGGCCGTTCGGGACGAGCAGACGATCCCCCGCTCTCACGGCCAGCTCGAGACCCGAATCCACGTCCTGCGCGACCTCCCCGCCCTCCCATAGCCGCACGACCACCCTCCCCTGCCCGCCGAACCGCACCCGCTGCTCCTCGCCGATGGCCAGGGTCAGGATCGGCTCCACGCCGTGGATCGCCCGCCCCTCGATGACCCAGGGGCTCGTCGGCGAGAAGGCGAAGCGGGCTTGCGAGGCCACCCGGTCCCAGACCCTGGGCCAGACCGGATCGGTGGCGACCAGCAGCGCGGCGAGCGGCAGGAGGAGCCCGGCCATCAGGACGACCGCCCCGCCGGCCCCGGCGACCCGGCGAAGGCCCGGCCGGAGGTCCAGGACGAGCAGGGCCCCGGCCCCGAGGGCGGCGACCGTCAGGGGCCAGCCGGTCCAGCGCCCGGCCTCCCGGAGCGCCGCGAGCTGGGCCCAGAGGAAGAGCAGGGTGACAGCAAGGGCCACCGCTCCCAGCAGCCGCCCCGCCCGCCAGCCGAAGCGGTGGTGGAGGAGGTCGCCCGCGGTCCGGCCGCGAAGCCGCCCCCAGGGGTCCGCCAGCCACGCCCCCGCGAGGAGGAAGCCGGCGAAGGCGACGAGGGGGAGCCAGAGCCCCAGGGTCCCCTGGGTGAGCAGGGCCGGGCCGATGGCGAAGACGAGGGCCGGCGAGAGCCAGATGGCCGTCAGGGCGATCGCGGTCACCCGTCACTCCGCCGGCGACGGGGGAAGGCCGACCAGCAGGAGGCCGAGCCCGATCAGGTAGGCGACCAGGCCGCCGACCCACCAGGCGAGGGCCACCCCCAGGACCCGGACCGTCCCCGGACCCGCCGGGGCGAGGAGGAGCGCCGCCACGCCCGCGAGGAGCAGGAGGAGGACGGCCGTGAGCCCCAGGGCCCGCCACCGTCGCGCCCGGATCGCGCGTCGGGGGTCGGCGGCGAGCCTGCGGGGAGCCGAAGGCACTAGGCGGGGATCAGGTTGTAGCCGAGGCGGGCCGCGACCTGCTGGGCGGCGGTCTTGACCAGCGGGACCAGCTCCCCTTCCAGCCGCTCCAGGCTGAGCCGGGCAGCGGGCCCCACGAGCCCGATCCCGCCGACCACGCGCTTGGTGTAGTCGCGGATCGGGACCGCGACGCCGCGCACCCCGACGTCGCACTCCTCGTCCTCGAGGGCGTACTCCTGGGCCGCCACCTGGGCAAGGTGGTCGGCGAGCCGCGCCGGATCGGTCAGGGTCCGGGGGGTCGGGGCGGCGAGGTCGCCCTTGCCGAGGAGCTCCTGGAGCTCCTCCTGGGCCTTGAAGGCGAGCTGCACCTTGCCGAGGGCGGTGGCGTGCGCGGGCAGCCGGGCCCCGAGGCGGGAGACCGCCCGCACCGCGTGGGTGGTCTCGACCATGTCCGCGTAGACGACCCAGCGCTCCTGGAGGACGCCGAGGTAGGCGCTCTCGTTCGCCTGCCGCGCCAGCTCTTCGAGGGAGGGGCGGGCTTGCTTGCGAAGGCCGAGGTGGTGGAGGAAGACGTGCCCGGCCTCGAGGGCCTTGATCCCGAGGCGGTAGTTGCCGGTCTCCTTGTCCTGCTCGACATACCCCCGGGTCTCGAGGGTGGCGAGCAGGCGAAACACGTTGTTCTTGTGGAGCTTGAGCTTTCGGGACAGCTCCGTGACCCCGAGCTCCTCCTCCTGGACGGTGAAGGCCTCCAGGATGTCCAGGGCCCGGCTGACCGACTGGATCAGGTAATCGGCTTTGGCCTTCTTCACGGGCCTCCTCGCCATCCCCCGCCACCCTTCTGGCAGGCAACATTTATGATAAACCAATGTTATATGCATGTCAATCCAAGACTTAGGGCCGCTGGCCGTCGACCGGGAAGGGCCTTTGGGCCGGCTCCCGCCCGGGGCGACGGCGCCGGGCTCGGCAGGAGTTCGATCTAAACCGCGTTCTGAGACGGCGATGCAGCACCGAGGGTGCAGGGCACGGAGCGAGCGAGCTTGCCCCCGGACGGCGCCTTGAGTATCCTCGGCGGTAACGGCCTATGGGAGCGCGAGCACGGGGCGGGGCGGGGGTCGGGCGCGTCCTGGTCGTCGTCGCCCATCCCGACGACGCCGAGTTCGGGTGCGCGGGGAGCGTCGCCCACTGGATTCGCGAGGGCCGCCAGGTCGCCTATCTGGTCGCGACGACCGGCGACAAGGGCTCCGACGACCCGGCGATGACCTCGGAGCGCCTGGCGACGATCCGCGAGGCGGAGCAGCTCCGGGCGACCCAGGTCCTCGGGGTGGACCCGGTCATCTTCCTCCGCTATCCCGACGGCGAGCTCGAGGATACCCGGGAGTTCCGGCGGGGGGTGGTCCGGGCGATCCGGCGTTTTCGGCCCGAGCGGCTCGTGACCACGACCCCGCTCCCGACCCTGAACCTCTACGCCGGCCACCGCGACCACCGGACGGCCGGCCGGGTCGCCCTCGATGCGGTCTATCCCTACGCGCGCGACCACCTCCACTTCCCCGAGCTCCTGGCCGAGGGGCTGGCCCCCCACAAGGTCCTCGAGGTCTACCTGATGGGCCACGACGAGCCCGACCTCTGGGTGGACATCTCCGAGACCCTGGAGCTCAAGCTCAAGGCCCTCCGCTGCCACGCGAGCCAGTTCTCCGACCCGGAGGCGGTGGAGGCCCGCGTCCGCCAGCGCGCCGCCGAGCTCGGCCAGGCCAAGGGGATCGCCTGGGCCGAGGCCTTCAAACGGATCCAGCTTCCCCGCTGAGCCGAGCGCGCGATGGGAAATCCGCGGGGGAGAGGGCGTGAGCGCGGGGGGGTGAGCGGCCTTCGGCTGCTCGGCGCGGGGACGGTCGCCTTCACCGCCACCGGGTTGGGCGCCCTCCTCCTCTGGGGGAATCCCCTGACCTGGCGGCTGATCCTCACCCCCGAGTTCGGCCAGAGCGACAAGCTCCTGGCCGTCTGGCTCTACCTCCCGCCCCGCCCCAAGCTCGATCTCTGGCGCCGGGAGGCCTTCCCCTCGGCGGGCCAGCTCCAGATGGCGGCCCTCCTCTACCTCCTGACCCTCGCCCACGCGTGGGTCTACGGGGTGATCCGCACGGCGCTCCCCGGCGAGGGGTGGCGGAAGGGGATCGGGTTCGGGGCGGGGATCTGGCTCTTCGCCTACGTCTTCTTCGAGCTCTTCACCCCGTTCAATCTCTTCGGCGAGCCGCTCCACCTCCTGGCCTACCAGCTCGCCCTCTGGCTCGGCGTGGCCCTGATCGAGGGGTGCGCCATCGCCGCCGTCGTCGAGGCCCGGGAGCGGTGAGGGCGCGGCTCGCCCGGCAGCTCGCGCTCCTCGTCTCGGCGCTCCTGCTGATCGGGGCCGGGAGGCCGGAGCCGATCCCCGAGGCCCCGGAGCTCCTGCGCTGGGTGAGGAGTCTGGCCGACCCCGCGCTGGAGGGGCGGGCCAGCGGGTCCCCCGGAGCGGAGCGGGCGGCCCGGCTCATCGCCGAGGAGTTCCGCCGCCTCGGCCTCCGGCCCGGCGGCGACGGCGGGAGCCACCTCCAGGCGTTCGAGGTGATGAAGGGGATCCGCGTCGTCGGGGGGAACGCCCTCGAGGCCACCATCGACGGGGCGGCCCGCCCCTTTGCCGCCGGCCCCGACTTCCTCCCCCACGCCTTCTCCGAGAGCGGCGAGGCCGACGGCGAGCTGGTCTTCGCCGGCTACGGGATCACGGCGCCCGAGCTGGGTTACGACGACTACGCCGGCCTCGACGTCCGCGGGAAGATCGTCCTCGTCATGACCCACGAGCCCAGGGAGCGGGACCCCGAAGGGCCGTTCCGCAGGGCCGAGGCCTTCCCCTACACCGAGCTCCGCCACAAGGCGATCAACGCCCGCGAGCACGGCGCGCTGGGAATCATCGTCGTCCCCAACCCCCATCACGCCGACGAGCCCCCGCGGCTGCCGCGCGGGACGAGCGCCGCCTGGGGGATCCTCGCGGTCAAGGCCACCCGCGCCGTGGCGGAGGCGCTCCTGGCGCCCACCGGCCGCTCCCTGGCCCAGCTCCAGGCCGAGATCGACCGCGGCCCGGCCCCCCGCTCCGCCGCGGTCCCCGGAGCGCGGGTCAGGCTCAGGGTCGCCCTCCTCCGGGAGCGCGGCGAGACCGCCAACGTCGTCGGGGTCCTCCCGGGGAACGACCCCCGGCTCGCGCACGAGGCGGTCGTGGTGGGGGCGCACTACGACCACCTGGGGCGCGGGAGCCAGTTCTCCCTGGCCCCGGAGCAGGCCGACGAGATCCACCCCGGCGCCGACGACAACGCCTCGGGGACCGCGGCCGTGATCGGGCTCGCCCGGGCCTTCGCCGCGACCGGCGGCGCCCGGCGGAGCCTGGTCTTCGTGGCCTTCTCGGGGGAGGAGCTGGGGCTCCTCGGCTCCACCCACTACGTCAAGCATCCGCCGATCCCGCTCGCCGACACGGTCGCCATGGTGAACCTCGACAGCGTCGGCCGGATGCAGGGGCGGCGGCTCTTCGTCCTGGGCGTCGGGAGCGGGACCGGGCTCCGGGCGCTGGTGGAGGAGGCGGCCCGCGGGCTCGACGTCGAGCTCGCCCTGCGGGAGGACGCCTTCGGTCCCTCGGACCACACCCCCTTCTACAGCCGCGGCCGGCCGATCCTCTTCTTCTTCACCGGGACGCACGCCGACTACCACCGTCCCACCGACACCTGGGAGAAGATCAACGCCGAGGGGCTCAGGAGCGTGGTCGCGGTGGCGTTCCGGACGATCCGGGCGCTGGCCGACCGCGCTGAGCGGCCGGCCTTCGTCCGCCTGCCGGACCCCTCGGGCCCCCGAGGCGGCGGGGGCGGGTACGGCGCCTACTTCGGCTCGGTCCCCGACTTCTCCGAGTCCGACGCCCCCGGCGTCCGGCTCGCCGATGTCCGCCCGGGGGGTCCGGCCGAGCGGGCCGGATTGAGGAGTGGCGACATCGTCGTCCGGCTCGGCGGGGTGACTGTCAGAACGCTCGACGACCTCGTGTTCGTCCTCCGGAGCCGGCGGGCGGGCGACGCGGTGGAGGTCGTCTACCTTCGGGACGGCGTCGAGCACCGGGCCCAGGCCGTCTTGCAGACCAGACGGTGAGCGCAAGTTCAACGTCGTGACGGGAGCGACCGTGAAGCTCGACCTCAACATCTCCATCGACTCGCTGGCGGAGGTCCCGACCCTCGCGCGGGAGGCCGAGGCCCTCGGCTTCGATGGCCTCTGGGCCTCGGAGACCAGGCACGACCCCTTCCTCCCCCTGGCCCTGGCCGCCGAGCACACCCGTCGGGTGAGCCTCGGGACCGCGATCGCGGTCGCCTTCCCCCGGAGCCCCACCGTCGTCGCGCACATCGCCTGGGACCTGGCCGCCGCTTCCGGGGGACGCTTCATCCTGGGGCTCGGGACCCAGGTCAAGGGGCACAACGAGCGGCGCTTCGGCGTCAAGTGGGTCGCCCCGGGGCCGAGGCTCCGGGAGTACATCCTGGCGCTCCGGGCCGTCTGGGACTGCTGGCAAGACGGCACGCCCCTCAACGTCCGCGGCGAGCACTACACCCTCACCCTCATGACCCCGTTCTTCTCCCCCGGCCCGATCGCCCACCCGCGGATCCCGATCTACATCGCCGCGGTGAACGCCTACAACCTCCGGCTGGCCGGCGAGCTCTGTGAGGGCGTCCACCTCCACCCCTTCCACTCGGTGAAGTACCTCCGGGAGTACGCCCTCCCCCACATCGAGGCCGGGCTCGCCAGGGCGGGGCGGCGGCGGGAGGAGCTGGCGCTCTCGACCTCGGTCTTTTTCGTCACGGGGCGGACAAGGGAGGAGATGGCCAAGGCCCGCGAGGGCGTCAAGGCCCAGATCGCCTTCTACGCCTCGACCCGGACCTACGAGCCGGTCCTGGCAGCCCACGGCTGGGCCGACCTCATGCCGCGGCTCCATCGGAAGTCGGTGGAGGGTGACTGGGCGGGGATGGCGAGCCTGATCTCGGACGAGATGGTGGAGGCGTTCGCGGTGACCGGGGCTTACGACGAGCTGGCCGAGCAGCTCACGGCGCGCTACGCGGGGCTCCTCGACCGGCTCGCCCCGTATCTGCCGCTTGAGGCCCGGACCGATCTCGAGACGGTCCGCGCCCTCGCCGCCGCCCTCTCCGCCCGCCTTTAAGCAGACCGCAATCGGGCGGAGGAGAACCCTGCAACACTGACGCCCGGCTGTGGTATATATTGCCGGAGAGGCAGGGGCCCCATGCCGCTCACGGAAGCCGACACCTGCCGTAAATACGTTCTGCCGAAGCTCCACGCCGCCGGCTGGACCGACGACCAGATCAGCGAGCAGAGGACTTTCACCGACGGCCGGATCGTTGTCTCGGGGAACAAGGTCCTAAGGCGGCCCCAGAAGCGGGCCGACTACCTACTTCGCTACACCCGCGATTTCACGATCGCGGTCATCGAGGCCAAAGCAGCCTACAAGAACGCGGGGGATGGCCTTCAGCAGGCGAAGGGGTACGCCCAGATCCTCGGCCTCAAATTCGCCTATGCGACCAACGGCCATGGGATCGTCGAGCACGACTTCCTTACCGGTCTGGAGCGAGACCTTGATGCCTTCCCCGCACCCTCCGAACTCTGGCAGCGCCTCCGAAAGAGCGAGGGGATCGATTCCGAGGAGGTCACCAGCCGCTTTCTGTCACCGTCCTACCATCTCTCAGGCAAGTCGCCCCGCTACTACCAG
>JACPHL010000186.1 GCA_016188625.1 Candidatus Rokuibacteriota bacterium
CGGGGCGCCCAGTTGATCGTCACCGTGTCAGGTTCCGGCTTCCAGGCCGGGGCGACGGCGAACTTCGGTGAGAGAGTCATGGTTCAGGGCGTGACCTTCGTCAGCTCGAGCCAGCTCGATGTCCGGATCAAGATCCATCCCAAGGCCACGCCGGGGCCGCGCGATGTCACCGTGACTAACCCGGACGGCCTGAGCGGCACCAAGGCGAGCTGCTTCGCGGTGAACTAAATTAGTCGCGTCGCGGAAGTGTCTGGCTTTGCGCCCGCGGGCGCCGGGAGCGGTCTCGGCGCCTGTGGCGTTTTCGGCAGGCCCCGCCATCCGTTCGCGAAAGCTCTGTTGACACCGGGGACCGGCCGTGAGAGGATTTGCAAACGATTTGCAACGGCCAATGATCCCCGAGATCGACCGGATCCGAACGCTGCTCACTGCCGCGGGATGCGCCTGGACCCGCCCCCGCGCCCAGGTCCTGGCGGTCCTGACCGCCGTGGCGCATCCGCTCCGCGTCGAGGAGATCCACCGGCGCCTCGGCGACCCGCGGATCAACCTCTCCTCGGTCTACCGCGCCCTCCACCTCTTCCACCGGCTCAACGTCGTCCGCCGGCTCCTGCTCGGGGACGGGGCGGCCCGCTACGAGCTGGCCGAGGCCTACCGCGGGCACCACCACCACCTGGTCTGCGATGCCTGCGGCCGGATCGAGGACGTGAGCCGTTGCCCGCTGGAGGGCCGCGACCTCGGCGCCGCCCTGGGGGCTGCGGCCGCCTTCGCCGTGCGCTCGCACTCCCTCGAGCTCTTCGGCCTCTGACCCCGTTTCTCTGGAGCCTGATCCTCGGAGCGGTGGCGGGTCTGGCCGATCTCGTGGGCGGGGCGATCGTCACCACGCGGCGGCGGTGGGACCGGGTCTTCCTCCAGTACTTCCTGGCCCTGGGCGCCGGCTTCATGCTCGCCGCCGCGTTCCTCCGCATGGTCCCCGAGAGCCTGGAGCGGATCTCCCACGCCTACCTCTTCGTGCTCATCGGCTACTTCTTCGTCCACGTGGCCGAGCACACCCTCACCCCGCACTTCCACTTCGGGGAGGAGATCCACCCGGAGGAGATGCTGGTCAAGCCGGCCGTGGGGTACATGGCCCTCCTGGGGCTCGGCCTCCACACCCTCTTCGACGGGGTCACCATCGCCTCGGGGTTCCTCATCAGCCGGCCCCTCGGCTTCATCCTCTTCGTGGCGGTGCTCCTGCACAAGCTCCCGGAGGGGTTCACCATGGCCTCGGTGATGCTCGCCGCGGGGCGGAGCCGCCGGGCGGCCCTCCTGGCCTCGGGGATCCTCGCCCTGGCCACCGTCGCCGGGGTCCTCTTGATGTCGCTCCTCTCCGGCTACGTCGGCCAGGCCCTCGCCCTCTCGGCCGGGGTGACGATCTACGTCGCGGCCTCCGACCTGATCCCAGAGGTGAACAAGGAGAAGGGGTGGGGGGTGGCCCTGGCCGTCTTCGGCGGGGTGCTCCTCTACTATGTCGCCGAGTCCATCATGGAGGTGGTCGGGATTGCCCACTAGCCGGGCGGGGACCCGCGTCCCCGCGAGAGGAGGGAGCGGCATGACGGCGGTCCTGGTCCTTCACGGTCCCAACCTGAACCTCCTCGGCCAGCGTGAGCCCGAGGTGTACGGCCGCCTCACCCTCGAGGAGGTCAACGCGGCCATCGCCAAGCACGCCGCGACCCGCGGCGTCCGGGTGGAGTGCCGCCAGTCGAACCACGAGGGGGAGCTGATCGAGGCGCTCCAGCAGGCCCGGGCCCGGGGGTTCGAGGCGGTCGTCTTCAACCCCGGAGCCTACACCCACACGAGTTACGCCCTCCGGGACGCCGTGGCCGCCATCGGGATCCCGGTGGTGGAGGTGCACCTCTCCAACGTCCACGGCCGGGAGCCGTTCCGCCGGCGCTCCGTCATCGCCCCGGCCTGCCGCGGCCAGATCTCGGGGTTCGGGGTCGGGAGTTACCTCCTCGGCCTGGACGCGGTCCTGGGCCTCGCGGGGTGGGGCCGGTGAATCCGGCCGGGGAGGAGGGCGTCTAAGAGGTATGCGGGCGGACCCATCCGGTGCGCGACGAAGATCTGGGGCTTGTCGAGCGGTGCCGGGCCGGGGACCTCACCGGGTTCGAGGCGCTCGTCGAGAAGTACAAGCGTCGGGCCTATCGGTTGGCCTACCAGGTCCTCCGTGACCAGGAGGAGGCGCTCGACGTGGCCCAGGAGGCCTTCATCAAGGCGTACCAGTCGCTCCCGCGCTTTCGGGGGCAGTCGGCCTTCTACACGTGGCTCTTCAGGATCATCGTGAACCTGGCCATGGATCGCCACCGCCAGCGGGTCGCGCGGCAGCGCGCCTTCGGCGCCGAGGAGGTGCCGCCCGAGGAGTGGGAGCGCCTGGCCCCCGCGGGGGGGGCCGGCCCGGAGGACGAGGCCGCGCGCGCCGAGCAGCGGCGCCGGATCGAGACGGCCCTGGGCGTCTTACCACCCCATCACCGGTCCATTATCATCCTGAGCGATATCGAGGGGCTCTCCTACCGCGAGATCGCGGACGTGCTGGAGATCCCGCTGGGGACGGTCATGTCGAGGCTCCATAACGCCCGGAAGCGCCTCCGTCGGCTCCTCGGCCCGATGCTGGTCGGGCTCTTCGCGCTCTCGGCCTTCCTGGGGCCCGGGGCGGGGGAGGGACTCGCCCAGCCGGAGGTCCTGGCCCAGCAGATGGTCCGCGTCGGGGCGCGCATCCTGCTGGCCTCGAACCCTCCGCCCACGGTCGCCGAGCCCGCCCCCCCCGGCCTCCGCAAGGGCTTCGCCCCCCTCGGGGAGGAGCGCCCCCCGCTCCCCGAGCCCCCCACGCGCGAGCCCGACGAGCGCCTCCAGCGGATCCTGCCCCGCCTGCGGGAGCTGTTCCGGTACTCGACCTACGAGACCGTGGACCGCTTCAGCGCCGAGGTCCCCATGGGTACGGCCCAGCGCTTCGCCCTGCCGGGTGGACGGGAGATCGAGGTCACCCCGATGGACGTTCGTGGGCGCACGGTCCGGATGCACGTCAAGCTGCTCCGGGGCGGTCTCGCGGAGATGGCGGCGGTCATCCACACCATCCCCGGCCAGCCCGCCCTGATCGGCGGCCCCCCCCACGGTCCCGGCGTCCTGATCATCATCCTCTGGGCCCACCCCGGGTCCTGAGACCTGCCGCCCCTCCTCGCCTGCTGCGGCATCGCGCGTCCGGGCGCCGGTCCTCGCCTTTGCAGTCCCGTCGCGCGGGTGCTAAGATGCGGGTGACCCATCCCGGTGGAGGCCGGAGAGGACCGTGAGCGAGGAGAGGCTTCATCAGGAGATCGCCCGCCTCCAGCAGGGGAATCTCCGCTACCGCGACAAGCTCCGCGAGGAGGGGAAGCTCTTCGTCCGCGACCGCCTGAAGCTCCTCCTGGACCCCGGGAGCGACTTCCAGGAGGACTGGCTTCACGCCCGCGCCGAGGAGGCCGAGACCCCGGCCGACGGCGTGATCACGGGCGTGGGGAAGGTGCTCGGCCGGCCCGTCTGCGTCATGGCCAACGACTACACGGTCAAGGCCGGCTCCTGGGGAGAGAAGACGGTCCAGAAGATCATCCGGATCCAGGAGCGGGCGATGCGCCTCCAGGTCCCGCTCCTCTACCTGGTGGACGCGGCGGGGGCCCGGATCTCCGAGCAGCTCCGCGTCTTCCCGGGCCGCTACCACGCCGGCCGGATCTTCTACCACGAGGTCCAGCTCTCGGGGGTGGTCCCCCAGATCTGCGTCCTCTTCGGCCCCTCGCCGGCCGGCTCGGCGTACCTGCCCGCCCTCACCGACGTGGTCATCATGGTGGAGGGGAAGGCCTCCATGTACGTCGGCTCCCCCCGGATGGTGGAGATGGCCATCGGCGAGAAGGTGTCCCAGGAGGAGCTGGGCGGGGCCCGGATGCACTGCGAGGAGTCGGGGTGCGGGGATATCCTGGTCGGCTCCGACGAGGAGGCGATCGAGGTCGCCAAGCGCTACCTCGACTACATGCCCCAGTCCTGGCGGGAGGCCCCGCGCCCGGCCGAGCCCGCCGAG
Source organism: Candidatus Rokuibacteriota bacterium (assembly GCA_016188625.1). Taxonomy (GTDB): domain Bacteria; phylum Methylomirabilota; class Methylomirabilia; order Rokubacteriales; family JACPHL01; genus JACPHL01. Next base: position 4,076 of record JACPHL010000186.1, read on the forward strand.
CCCAAGCCCGGGCGGTCCATCGAGGAGATCGTCCCCTACGACCAGCGGAAGTGGTTCGACATGTACGAGGTGATCGACCGGCTGGTGGACGCCGGCTCCTGGCTCGAGCTGAAGCGCCTCTTCGCCCGGGAGCTGATCACCGGCTTCGCCCGGCTCGGGGGGCGGCCGGTGGGGATCGTGGCCAACCAGCCGAAGGTCAAGGGGGGCGTGCTCTTCGTGGACTCGGCCGACAAGGGGGCGCGCTTCATCTGGCTCTGCAACGCCTTCCAGATCCCCCTGGTCTACCTGGCCGACATCTCGGGGTTCATGGTGGGGACCAAGGTGGAGCGGGCCGGGATCATCCGCCACGGGGCCAAGATGATCTTCGCCACGGCCCAGGCCACGGTCCCCAAGCTCTCGGTCATCCTCAGGAAGTGCTACGGGGCGGGGCTCTACGCCATGTGCGGGCAGGCCTACGAGCCGGACGCCTGCCTGGCGATCCCCCAGGCCCAGATCGCCATCATGGGGCCGGAGCCCGCGGTGAACGCCGTCTACTACAACAAGATCATGGAGCTTGATGAGCCGGCCCGCTCCGAGTTCGTCCGATCCAAGCGCGAGGAGTACCA